>URGY01000063.1 GCA_900547505.1 uncultured Collinsella sp. | reverse complement strand
ATCTACACAAGGCTATTCGTCGGCAGCGTCAGATGTGTATAAGAGACAGGCCACACACATGCCTATCGCACACGACGCAACACTGGGCGAGGATTCGGGCATCGCAATCAAAAACACGCTTTCGGCAGACGATTTCCGCCGCATGATGAACCAGATGAAAGGCGGGGCGCCTGCAAAGAGTGCAAAACCAGCCTCCACATCGCCCATGAGCGTCCCCGCAGCTGCGGCACCGGTCGAGCAGAACACCGACGGCGCGCCCCTCGCGGCCAACTCGAAATTCACCTTCGAAAACTTTGTCTACGGCCCCGAAAACAGCCACGCCTATCGCTCGGCCCTCAAGTTTGCCGCTCTGGCGGACGAACGCGGCACATGCACATCCCTGTTCATCTATGGCAAATCGGGGCTGGGCAAGACCCATCTGCTGCTCGCCATCAAAAACGAGCTCGCCGAAAAGTCGCCCGAGATCAAGGTGAAGTACGCCAACTCGCAGGCATACCTCGATGACCTGATGACGGAGTTCGACCGCCAAAAGAAGAGCAACGCCCCCATCATGCAGGCATACCACGGCGTGGACGTGCTCATTATCGACGACATCCAAAACATCATCGGCAAGCGCGCGAGCGTGGACTACTTCTTCCAGCTTATGGACGAGTTTATCCGCAATAACAAAAAAGTCGTCATCGCAGCCGACCGCGCACCCAAAGACCTGAGCATGGACGAACGCCTGACCAGCCGTTTTAACGCCGGTATGCTCTGCTTGGTGGCAGAGCCCAGCTACGAGATGAAATACAAGATCTTGCAGCGCTACTACGAAAACACGATAGCCGCCGCACCCGAGGCGGGTGACGACTCGCTGTTGGCGGCCTACGGTGGCGATGGCGGGCACCTGACCGACGAGCACTTTAAGCACATGGCGGAGGTGTCGGGAACCAACATTCGCGAACTCGAGAGCTTCTGCGAACGCTGTGCCGGCGAGGCGGGAGACCGCGAACGCGAGGGCAGCGAGCTCAGCTTCGACGACATCGACGCCATCGCAAGCCAGTACTTCGACACGTCGGCCAAGAAGATCAACGTACAGACGGTCCAGTCTGTCATCGAGGAGCAGTACGGCGTGACGCACGAGGAGCTCATCGGCCCGCGCCGCAACGCCAACATAGCCAAAGCCCGTCATATCGCCATCTATCTGGCCATCGAGATGTGCGAAATGACGACTACGGCGGTGGGTGCGGAGTTTGGCAACCGCAACCACTCAACCGTCAGCACGAGCTATAAAAAGGTTCAGAAGATGATTCAGGAAGACCGCACCGTAACCGAGGACCTCAAATCCCTACGAGATAAAATTACACTGCGCTCGTAGGGAAATAGAGACACCTGTTGAAAACTTGTCGAAACGCCGGGCATAACATGTCTAAAACTCAACTCAAGGCGATGAAAAGTTTTCCGCAGGTTTTGAACGTGGAAAACACAGTCGGTTGCGCACAGGGTACTGTCGATTCTCTTTTTGGGGTTGACCAGCGCTTTTGGGAGTAATCAACAGTTTCGTCAGTGCTATTACTATTATTAAGATATTTATATCTATAGAAAGGTATTAAAAGATGAAGTTCACCGTCAGCCAAAGCTCGCTCACGCAGGCCATCGGCGTCGTTATGAAAGGCGTCGCTTCGGCATCTACCCTTCCCATCCTGTCGGGCGTGCTCGTTAAGGCACAGGACGGCATCTTGGAATTCCAAACCTCTAACTACACCATCTCGATTCGTCATCGCATTGCCGCGCATGTCGAAGAAGAGGGCGAGATGGTGATTCCCTGCAAGATGCTCTCGAACATTACGAAGACCCTTCCCGACGCTCCGGTTACCTTTGAGCTCTCGGAGCGCCAGGTGCTGATTGGATGCGAGAAGAGCTCCTTCCGCCTCAACACGCTTGACGCCAACGATTTCCCCGAGTTCCCTGCCTATGCTATCGAGAGCGCGGTGGAGCTCCCGACCGATATCTTGTCCGAGATGGTCGGCCGCGTATGGCGCGTCACTTCGACCGATAAGGCCCGCCCCATCCTGGGAGGCGTGCACATGAAGGTCGAGAACAACACCGTGCGCCTGGTGGCAACCGACTCCTTCCGCCTGGCCGTATGCGACACCCAGGTCGAGACCTCGACGCTCGAGGGCTCCTTTGAGCTCAACGTTCCGGCCGACGCCTTCAACGACGCCCTGAGCATCATGGCCAGCCAGGCGACCATCATGATCGGCGCTACCGACACCCAGGTTGTCTTTGAGGCCGGCAACACCACCTACGTGTCGCGCCGCATCGAGGGCGTGTATCCCAACTACAAGCAGCTCATCCCCGATTCGTGCGTGACGAGCGTCAAGATCGACGTGGCGGCTTTTAATGCCGCCCTCAAGCGCGTGGCGGTCATCGCGAGCGCGAACCCCGCCGTCAAGTTCGAGATCGATGTCGAGAACGGCCAGATGGGCCTGTCCTCCATCTCCAATGACCAGGACCTGGCACAGGAGACGATCGATGTCGAGGCCGAGGGCGAGTCGGGCACCATCGCCTTTAACTACCACTACATCTTTGGCTGCCTCAATGCCCTGTCCAAGGAGAAGGAGATCACGCTGGAGCTCAAGAGTTACTCGCAGGCGGGTATCTTTAAGTCCTACGACAAGATCAACTACCTGTACCTGGTCATGCCGGTTCGCATCTAGCGCTGCGCCATGACCATGTTTGCCCGCAACCTTTCCGTCGCGCGCTACCGCAGTTTCGATAGCTACCGTCTTGACCTGGACGAGGGCGTGACGGTGCTCGCGGGGCCCAACGCGGCGGGAAAGACCAACCTTATAGAGGCTCTGCAGCTTTTGACGAGCGGCGCCTCGTTTAGGCATCCCACCGCTACCGAGCTCGTGCACGACGGCACGGGCTCGTGCAGGCTCGGGTTGAGGCTCGAGGGCGATGGCCGCGTGCTCGATATGGGGCTGGGCGTTGAGGACGGCAAGCGCTCGTTTAGCCGTAACGGCAAGAGATGCTCGGCCGCCGGCGTACGCGGGGTTTTGCCGAGCGTGCTGTTTTGCCCCGATCATCTGGATATGGTCAAACGCGGCGCCAGCGTGCGCCGCGCCGCCCTCGATGACTTTGGCGTTCAGCTGAGCGCCCGTTACGCCGACCTGGCGAGCACCTACGGTCGTTGCGTGACGCAGCGCAACGCCCTGCTCAAGGAGACCTGGTGCTGCCGCGAGATGCTTGGCGCATGGAATGACTCCATCGCCCGTGCTGGGTCAGCCCTGCTTGTGCATCGTTTGGCCCTGCTTGACCGACTTGCGGGCCATGTGCGCGCCGCGTATGGGCAGGTGGCGTCCGGTGAGGACGCAGGCGTGTCCTATGTGTCCACGCTGGGGGATTTACCTCAAACCGAAGGTCGCGAGGAACTTAAGGACTGGGCGTACGAGCATATGCTCGCGGCCCTCGATGAGCGTGCCGATGAGGAGATGCGCCGCGGCGTGACGCTCGTGGGTCCGCATCGCGACGAGATTGAGTTTTCCGTCGCGGGCCGATCGGCCCGTTCATTTGCCAGCCAGGGCCAGCAGCGAACGCTGGTGCTTGCCTGGAAGGTGGCAGAAGTGGCCGTGGCGCGCGATATCCTGGGCACCGCGCCACTGCTGCTTTTGGACGACGTGATGAGCGAGCTCGATGCCGGGCGCCGAGGCGCTTTTCTGCAGCTGATCGGCGATGATATCCAGACGGTCATAACCACCACCAATCTGGGGTATTTTACCGATGACCTGCTTGATCGAGCCAAGGTGGTGAGCATGGGTGAGACGTGTTAATTACGAGCGCGAGAACGGAACGGTTGCCTTTGGCGGCTTTTTGGATGCCGAGCGTCAGCGCATCCTGGCCGCCGCGACACCCGAGCGCCGCGCGCAAATGGAGGCTGCCGAGGAGTCGCGCGCGGTCTATCGTGCCTGGAATGCGGTGTGCTCGGGCACGCGCGAGGGACGCCACGTGACGGGCCTGCGCTACCTGCCCGAGTCCAATGAGCTGCTGGTGTATCTCGATTCGCCCTCGTGGACGCAGGAGATGACGCTGCTGCGCGAGATCATCCGGGCACGCATGGAGCGGGCCGGTGCGCATGTGGACGGTCTGGTGTTCAAAACGACCGCGCCCGGTCACACGCCGCCGGCTGCCAAGGAGCGCCTGCGCCTGGCCGTGACCGAGCGCCCGCCGGCTCCGCACGCCGATCTCAGCGAAGACGAACGCGGCGAGATCGAGCGCCAAGTGGCGCCCATCGAAGATCAAAAACTGCGCGAGGCCCTCGAGAATGCCATGAGAGCCAGTGCCGAGTGGGCCAAGGGCGTGCAAAGCAAAAAAGAGCTTTAAATCGCATCTGGTGGCCTTGTAGAGCCAAATACCCTCGTTCCCGAGGGTATTTTTTTACGATAAACTAGTAAGACTGTACACATTTTCTTAGCTGAAGGAGGACGTGTGGCAAACGAAAACGATTACGATGGCGGCGAGATTAAGATTCTCGAAGGTCTCGAGGCCGTTCGTAAGCGCCCGGGCATGTACATCGGCTCGACGAGCGCCAGCGGTCTGCATCACCTGGTGTGGGAGATCGTTGACAACTCCGTTGACGAGGCCATGGCCGGTTTCTGCACCGAGATTCAGGTGACGGTCCACGCCGACAACTCCATCACGGTCGTCGACAACGGTCGAGGCATCCCCGTCGACGAGCATCCCATCAAAAAGATCCCGACGCTCGAGGTCGTTATGACGATCCTGCACGCCGGCGGTAAGTTCGATAACTCGGCCTACAAGGTCTCGGGCGGCCTGCACGGCGTGGGCATCTCCGTCGTCAACGCGCTGTCCAAGCGCGTGGTCGTGCAGGTGCGCCGTGATGGCAGCGTCTACGAGATGGAGTTCTCACGCGGCAAGACCGTCAAGAAGATGGAGGTCGTGGGCACCTCGGATTCGACGGGTACCACCGTCAGCTTCTGGCCCGATGACGAGATCTTCGAGACCTGTGTCTACGATTTCGATACGCTGCACAACCGTCTGCAAGAGACGGCGTTCCTCAATAAGAATCTAAAGATCGTGCTGACCGACGAGCGTGAGGCGACTCCCCACGTGGAGGAGTTCTGCTACGAGGGCGGCATCATCGACTTCGTTAAGTTCCTCAACGACGGCAAAGACGTCCCCGAGGCCTTTAAGGAGCCCATCTACATCGAGGGTAAATCGGATCCGGATGCGCCCGTGACCAAGATGGGCGAGGTCGAGGTGTCCCTGCAGTGGAATGCCGGCTACGGCGAGAACGTCATGTCGTTTGCCAACGACATCTACACCCCCGAGGGCGGCATGCACCTTGAGGGCTTCCGTACCGCGCTCACCCGCGTGATCAACGATTACGCGCGCAAGCAGAACCTGCTCAAGGAAAAAGACGCCAACCTGACCGGCGACGATGTGCGCGAGGGCCTTTCGGCCGTTATCTCGGTCAAGCTGCCCGATCCGCAGTTTGAGGGCCAGACCAAGGCAAAGCTCGGCAGCTCCTATATGCGAGCGCTCACGCTCAAGATTGTGACCGACGGCCTTGTCGATTACCTCGAGGAGCATCCCAAGCCCGCTCGCGAGATCGTCAAGAAGGCGCAACAGGCCTGCAAGGCCCGCAACGCCGCCCGCAAGGCGCGCGAAGCGACGCGTCGCAAGAGCCTGCTCGAGACAGCGTCCCTGCCCGGTAAGCTCGCCGACTGCTCGGTGCGCGATGCCGAGCTGACCGAGCTCTTCATCGTAGAGGGCGACTCGGCAGGCGGTTCGGCCAAGGACGGCCGTCGCCGAGACATCCAGGCGATTCTGCCCCTGCGCGGCAAGATTTTGAACGTCGAACGCGTTGGTGACCATCGCGCGTTCTCGAGTGACACCATCCAGTCGCTGATTACCGCGATCGGCTGTGGCGTCACGACGAGCGCCGGCGACGGCGGCGACTTCGATATCACCAAGGCGCGCTACCACAAGATCATCATCATGACCGATGCAGACGTCGACGGCGCACATATCCGCATCCTGCTGCTGACGTTCTTCTACAAGTACATGCGTCCGCTGATCGATGCCGGCTACATCTATGTCGCCTGCCCGCCCATCTTTGGCATTAAGGTGCGCAACAAGATTCACTACGTGTATCCCAACGGCCGCCAGCCCGAAGACGAGATCCTGCGCGACACCATCCAGAGCCTGGGCCTGAACCCCGACGATAACGATGAGGACGGCAAGGCCAAGGACGGCAAGATCACCAAAAAGCGCAAGGGCTATACCGTCCAGCGCTACAAGGGTCTGGGCGAGATGGACCCCAAGCAGCTTGCCTCGACGACGATGGACCCCAAGACCCGCATCCTGCAGCGTGTGTCGATCGAGGACGCCGTGGTGGCGGACCGCGCCGTGCGCGAGCTGATGGGTTCCGAGGTCGGCTATCGCCGCGAGTACATTGAAAAACACGCACATGATGCACGATTCCTTGATGCTTAAGAGGAGGTAACGTGGCAGACGATATCAACAACAACGAGGGTATGGACGAGGCCGGCGACGCTGGTATGCCCGACGATCTGAAGCGCCTGCTTGCCCGTGCTGAGCAGGGCGAGGACGGCGATCCGGACGTCTATAACCCCGATGCCGATGATGATGAGGAAGAAGACGACGCCGAGCTCGAGGAGAGCTTTGGCGAAGTCGACCGTGGCGCCTCGGCCGGCGAGGATGTCAACGGCGGCCAGCTCCAGATTTCGGAGTTCGGTCGCGAGATGAAGCAGTCGTTTATCGAGTATTCGATGTCGGTTATCACGGCGCGCGCCCTGCCGGACGTGCGCGACGGCTTAAAGCCGGTGCACCGCCGCATCCTGTATGCGATGAACGAGAGCGGCATCTACCCCAACCGCCCACATAAGAAGTCGGCCTGGACGGTCGGCGAAGTTATCGGTAAGTACCACCCGCATGGCGACTTCGCGGTCTATGAGGCCATGGTCCGCCTGGCGCAGTGGTTCTCCATGCGCACGCCGCTCATCGACGGTCACGGCAATTTCGGCAACATCGACGGCGACGGCGCGGCAGCCATGCGTTACACCGAGAGCCGCCTGGCCAAGCCCGCCATGGAACTGCTGCGTGACTTGCAGAAGGATACCGTCGACTGGCAGCCCAACTACGACGAATCGCTCGCCGAGCCCGTGGCGCTGCCTGCGCGCTTCCCCAACCTGCTGGTCAACGGCAGCCAGGGCATCGCCGTCGGCATGGCCACCAACATCGCCCCGCATAACCTCACCGAGGCGATCGAGGCCACCTGCTACCTGATCGACAACCCCGACGCCACCGTCGACGAGCTCATGCAGATCATGCCCGGTCCGGACTTCCCCACCGGCGCCATCATCATGGGCAGCGCCGGCATTAAGCAGAGCTACGAGACCGGCCGCGGTTCCATTACCGTGCGTGCCAAGGCACATGTGGAGTCCACTAAGACCGGCCGCAGCCGCTTGGTCTTTACCGAGATTCCCTACATGGTCAACAAAGGCACCCTGCAGGAGAAGATTGCCCAGCTCGTCAACGACAAACGCATCGAGGGCATCTCGGATATGCGCGATGAGTCCAACCAGAAGGGCATCCGTCTGGTCATCGAGCTCAAGAAGGGCGTCATTCCGCAGGTCGTGCTCAACAATCTGTATAAGTACACCTCGCTGCAGACGACCTTTGGCGCCAACAACCTGGCACTCGTCAACGGCGTTCCCAAATGTCTGAGTCTGCGTGAGATGTTGCAGCACTACATCGACCACCAGGTCGACGTAGTCACCCGCCGCACCCGCTTCGACCTTAAGAAGGCCCAGGCCCGCGCGCATATCCTCGAGGGCTACTTGATGGCTCTCGACCATATCGACGAGGTCATTAGCATCATCCGCTCCTCGCAGACTGACTCCGAGGCCAGCAGTCGCCTGATCGAGCGCTTTGGCTTTACGCCCGAGCAGACCACGGCCATCCTCGAGATGAAGCTGCGCCGCCTGACCGGCCTGGAGCGCGACAAGATCCAAGAAGAGTTGGACGGCCTGCGCCGCGCCATCGCCTACTACGAGGACCTGCTGGCGCATGAGGAGAAGATCCTGGGCGTCATTAAGGAAGAGATGCGCGAGATCTCCAAGAAGTTTGGCGACAAGCGCCGCACCGAGATCAGCCAGGTTGAGAAGGACCTGGATGTCGAGGACCTCATCGCCGACGAGGATATGGTCGTGACCATCACCCACACCGGCTACGTTAAACGTATCCCGGTGGCTGCCTACCGTGCCCAGAAGCGCGGTGGCAAGGGCGTGTCGGGCGTCAACCTCAAAGAGGACGATGTTATTGACGAGATGTTCATCGCGTCCACGCACGAGTATGTGCTGTTCTTCTCGAGTAAGGGCAAGGTCTATCGCCTGAAGGTGCACGAGCTGCCGGTGGGTACGCGCCAGGCGCGCGGTACCGCGATCGTCAACCTGCTCCCCTTCGAGGAAGGCGAGAAGATCGCGAGCGTCATCAGCTGCCGCGAGTTCCCGGCCGACGAGTACCTGATGTTTGCCACCAAGAGCGGCATGGTCAAGAAGACCGTGATGAGCGCATATGACCGCAGCCGTCGCGACGGCCTGATCGCTATCAACCTGCGTGACGACGACGCGCTGCTGAACGTGCGCCGCGTGCGCGAGGGTGACAAGATCATCCTGGCTACCACCGCGGGCAAGGCGATCATGTTCTCCGAGGAGCAGGTGCGCGCCACCGGCCGCGATACCAGCGGCGTTCGCGGTATCGGTATGAAGGACGGCGTGAGCGTTCTGGGCATGGAAGTCACTAACGGCAACGGCGATCTGTTCGTCATCACCGAGCGCGGCTACGGCAAGCGCACGCCGGTTGCGGACTACCCGGAGCAGAATCGCGGCGGCCAGGGCGTCTACACCATCCAAATGACCGAGCGTAAGGGTAACCTTGCGGCCATGAAGACGGTGGGCCCGCAGCACGAGCTGTTCATCGTGACGGAGGGCGCGACGGTCATTCGCGTCAAGACCGACGAGATCAGCCAGACTGGCCGCGCCACCCAGGGCGTCAAGATGATGACCGTCGACGACAACGACCGCATCTGCGCCGTAGCCCGCATGACGGCCGCCAAAGAGAAGCCCGAAGGCGAAGCAACAGAAGACGGCTCTGCCCCCGAGGAAGCCCCAGTCGATCTAGGCGACGGCAACGACATGCCAGAAGATCTCCTAGACGAGTAAGAGGCTCTAGCTGGTAGAAAATATCAGACCCCATATATCGGCGGTCGGCGCACTGCGCGCCGACCGCTTTTTTGAAAACCTTTGAACCCCGCGTCGGCCCCGGCTGCCCGGCGGCATGCGAAGTCGATCGCGAGTTCCGCACGAGCCGGAGAGCACTTAATGTG
>URGY01000062.1 GCA_900547505.1 uncultured Collinsella sp. | reverse complement strand
GCGTCCCACTCGCCCCAGGCGTCACCCGTGGCCAGCAGGCCCAGCGGCGTGGCCACAACAAGCACGGCGACCAAAATGAACGTGGGAATCAGGGAAGTCTTCTTGGCAGCACCATCGGCGGCAAGCTGGCCATCGGCGACTTCGGGGCCAACGATAATGCTCGGCGCCGTCTTCTTGATAAAACCGTAGATGGCGGCCGTCGCTACGCCCTCGACCACGCCGGCAACCAGCATATGTGGGATCAACATGGCCGGAATAGCCACGGACAGCGGGAAGGGGCAGTACAGCGGCGCGCCCGAAGCGTTGGTAAAGAGCATCGGCTGAATACCAAACTCGATTGCCGCGCACAGGGCCGCCAGGCACAGGCCGACCCAGCCGCTTACGATGGCCGAAACCGAGGTGCCCCAGCTTTTGTCGTGCAAACGGCTGTTGAGCGCACGGAACACGATAGCAGCGGCAAACGGCAGCACGAAGGCCATGTTAAAGCAGTTGGCGCCAAAGGACAGGATGCCGCCGTCGCCAAACAGCAGCGCCTGCAGCGCCAGCGCGACCGAGACGGCGATAGCCGCGGCCTCCGGGCCCAGCAACAGCGCGATGAGCGCGCCGCCGACGGCGTGACCAGTGGTGCCGCCGGGCAGCGGCACGTTGAACATCATGAGCAAGAAGGAGAACGCGGCGCAGATGCCCAGGAAAGCCATGTGCTTGCGATCGAGCGTGGCGCGCACCTTCTTGATGCAGTGGACCCAAACGGGAACCATCGCCACCGCCATGACGGCATCGGTCTGCGGGGACAGATAATTATCTGGAATGTGCATGCACGCCTCCCGGTTATCGGCGCACGAAATTGCAACGCCGTTTGAATCACCTTTCCGTGTTACGTAATGTCAGATTCGTAACACGACGCGGGCTATCATAGCAAAACGGCGCACTGCCGACAAAGCAGCACGCCGTTATGTAATGCGCGTGTCATATATGCAGGCTCAACGGTGCCTTATACCGGGCATAGCAGTCACGTAGGACTCGGCAGCAGCCACCGCCGACCCATACCCCAGCGCAGGACCTAGCCGCGGACCTCGCCGTTTACGCCCTTGCACACCTTGGTGACGATCTTCTGGTGCGCTTTTTCGACCTCTTCGCTGGTGAGCGTGTGGTCGTCGGAGCGATACGTAAGCGCAAAGGCCATGGACTTCTTGCCCGCTCCGATGCGGATGGGATCGCGGTAGACATCGAACAGACGCACACCCTCGAGCAGCTTGCCGCCGGCGCTGTTAATGCGGCGCTCAAGATCCTCGCAGGTCACAGAGTTATCGACCACGATAGCAAGGTCGTGCTCAACGGCGGGGTACTGCGAGAACTCGCGGTAGTTCTCCTGATTGCGGGCGCCCTTGATCAGCTTGTCCAGATCGAGCTCAAAGGCAACGACGACCTCATCGATGCCCATGGCTTCGCGCGCCTCGGGGTGGATCTCGCCGACCCAGCCCAGCGCGGTGCCGCCGGACAGAACCTCGGCGGCGCGACCCGGCTGCAAGAAGGCATAGCCCTCGCCCTCGACGGGACGGAAGCGAACTTTCTCGATGCGCAGCTGGGCGAGCAGCTCCTCGACAATGCCCTTGCCAAAGAAGAAACGCAGCTTGCGGTACTTCATGTTCCAGGACTGCTCGCTCCACTGGCCCGAAAGCACGCCCGCCACGGACTTGGTCTCCTTGGGCAGGCTGGCGTTCTCGCGACCGTGGAACAGGCTGCCGACCTCGTACAGGTGCACGTTGGGCGTGCCGTGAGCCTCGTTATAGGCCACGGACTGCAGCAGGCCCGGCAGCAGCGAGCGGCGCATCTCGGTCTGCTCGGCCACCAGCGGGTTCATGAGCACCACGGAGCAACCGCGGCCCTCGGTGGACATACCGATCTTCTCCAGGTCGCCCGGGGCGGCAAAGCCAAAAGTCGTGGTCTCGTTGAGGCCACAGGCGCGCAGGATCTCGCCGACCTTGCGGGTGAGCTTCTGCTCGCGGGTCAAGCCGCCGATGTGGTTCTTGGCAGCCGGGATGGTCGCCGTCACGCGGCCCATGCCCCACAGGCGCAGGACCTCCTCGATCAGATCGATCTCGCGCGGCAGGTCGGGGCGAAAACTCGGCGGAGTGACCATAAAGTCCTCGCCGTCGCGCTCGACGGAGCAGCCCAGGCGGGTGAGCGAGCGCTCGATAAAGTCGGGCTCGATGTCGGCGCCGCAGATGGCATGCACGCGGGTCAGACGCAGCTTAATGCTGTCGATGGTTTTGGGCGCGGGGAAAACGTCAACGTAGCCGGGAGCGACCTCGCCGCCGGCGATCTCCTCGATGAGCGCGCACGTGACGTTGGCGACATCCACGCAACCGGTCTCATCGACCTGACGCTCAAAGCGAATGGAGGCATCGGAGATCAGCGACAGGTCGCGGCTGGTGTGCGAGGTGCGACCGGCGTTGAAGCAGGCGCTCTCGACCATCACGTCGACGGTGTCGTCCTCGATCTCGGAATCCATGCCACCCATAACGCCGGCCAACGCCACGGGGCGCTCGCCGTCGGTGATGAGGCCCATGCCGGCGTCGAGCACGCGCTCCTCGCCGTCGAGAGTCGTGAACTTCTCGTCCTGCTGGGCGGCGCGAACCACCACGCGGCGCCTGCCATCACGCGCGGCAAAGGTGTCCAGGTCAAAGGCGTGCAGCGGCTGACCGGTGAGCATCATCACGTAATTGGTGATGTCGACGATGTTGTTGTGCGGGCGCACGCCCAGGGCGTTAAGGCGCTTGACCATCCAGTCGGGCGACGGGCCGACCTTGACGTTACGCACGATGCGGGCAACGTAGCGGTCGCACAGGCCCTCGTCGGCAATCTCGACGGAAAGCTCGTCGTCGGTCGCGCGGCCGGTCTCGGCCTTGATGGCGGGCAGCTCAACGTGGAAATCGCGGTCGAAGATGGCGCCGGTCTCGCGAGCCATGCCGATCATGGACAGGCAGTCGGGGCGGTTGGGCGTGATCTCGCAGTCGAGCACGGTATCACTCGATCCCACGTACTCGGCAAACGGCATGCCGCAGGGCGTATCCTCGGGCAGGATCATAATGCCGGAGTGGTCGCCGCCCAGGCCGAGCTCGCGCGCGGAGCAGTTCATGCCCATGGACACGACGCCGCGAAGCTTGCTCTTCTTGATCTTGACGTCGCCGGGCAGGACAGCGCCGATCATGGCCGTGACGATGTGGTCGCCGGCCTCGAAGTTCTGCGCGCCGCAGACGATCTGCAGCGGAGCGGGGTTGCCGTCGGCGTCGAGGTTCTTGTCACCCACGTCGACCGAGCACACATACATGTGGTCGCTATCGGGGTGCGGGGTCTTGGTGAGTACCTTGGCGGTCACCACGTGGTCGAAGGACTCGCCCACGGTGTCGATCGCCTCGACCTCGGTACCGGTACGGATATATTCGTCCGAAAGGGTCTTGGGATCCTCCGGAATATCGATCATGGTCTTGAGCCAGTCGTAAGAAACACGCATCTAGCTCTCCTTTCATACTGAAAGCCTGCGAAGAGATGCAGGTGGAAACTTCAACTTTGTGAACATTCCTTACAAAGCGAGGGTTGTCCAAGTGCGGCAGATCGGCCCGAAAGAGGAGCGCCGCGTACTTTGGTACGCAAGCGACGAATGAGCGCCGAGGTGCCGTGCTTGGGCAAGCCGCAGCCTAAAATTGGTTCAGGAAGCGCATATCGCCCGTCATGAGCGTTCTGAGGTCGGGCAGGTCGTAGCGCAGTGCCGCGACGCGCTCGGCGCCAATACCAAAGGCGAAGCCGGTGTACTTCTCGGGGTCGATGCCGCAGTTGATCAGGACGTTGGGGTCGACCATGCCGCAGCCCAGGATCTCGATCCAGCCGCTGTGCTTGCAGAAGTTGCAGCCTTTGCCGCCGCACACGTGGCAGCTCACGTCCACCTCGCAGGAAGGCTCGGTGAAGGGGAAGAAGTGCGGGCGATAGCGCGTCTTGCGGTCCTCGCCAAACATGCACTTAACAAAGTAGTCGAGCGTGCCCTTAAGATCGCCAAAGGTGATACCCTCGTCGACGACCAGGCCCTCGATCTGGTTGAACTGCGGCAGGTGGCAGGCGTCGGCCGTGTCGGGACGGTAGACGGTGCCCGGGCAGATCATGTAGATGGGCGGCTTCTGCGACTCCATGGTGTGGATCTGCACGCCCGAGGTCTGGGTGCGCAGCAGCACGTCGGACTCGCCGTGAGCGTGAGCCTCGGGATGCGCGACGCTGCCGGGGTTGTTGTCGACCACATAGAACGTGTCGCGAGCCGAGCGGCTCGGGTGATCCATGGGCGCGTTAAGTGCGGTGAAGTTGTAGTAGGAGGTATCGACCATAGGGCCGGACTCGACGGTGTAGCCGATGCCGCAGAAGATGTCCTCGGCCTCCTCGATGATCTGCTTGATCAGGTGCTGGTGACCGATCTGCGGACGGATGCCCGGCAGCGTGATGTCGACGGCCTCGTGCTCGAATGCGTGCTTGAGGGCGGCGGCCTTCATCTCGGTGGTGCGCTCGTCGAGCATGCCCTCGATCAGCTGGCGCATCTCGTTGGCGCGTTTGCCCATCATGGGACGATCCTCGGGGGCGAGCTTGCCCATCATGCGCATCAGGCCGGTGATACGGCCCTTGCGACCGAGCAGCTCAACGCGCGCAGCCTCGAGCTTGGCGGCGTCGTCGGCACCTGCGACGAGCTCCTTGGCCTCTTCCTCGAGTTTGACCAGATCATCAATCAGACTCATGTCTTCCCTTTCGTCTCTCGCGCATCCGCGCTCCGGGACGGCTGACGCCGCCCGATGCTGCGGATGCGCGGCCCGGTTCGGTAACAAAAAACCGCCCTCGGGCATGTGCATTGCCCAAGGACGGTTAAATTCCGCGGTACCACCTTGTTTGACCCGGCGGATGTCTGGCCCGCCGCGCCCACTCTGCGCCTCTTGTCGCGAGGCTCACGGCTTCCCTACTGAGGCTTTGCTGCCACTGGCCGCGCGCCCGTTGAGGTCGCTGCTCGGGAGTGAACGCTTGGCCCTTGTCACCGCAGGAAGGCTTGCAGCCCATGACCTTCCCTCTCTTGCCGGCGACGCGGCGGGCAAAGCCCTCTCCGTCAACGCATTGGGCTATAGGATACCACATTGTGTGGGCGTATCGCCGCGTTCCGTTTTGTTCGTGCTGGGTACAAGGCAGGTAGTTGTGCAAACTGGCCGTGCATCCGCCTGCGGCGCTCGGCCTGCGAGATCAAGGATACGGTATGGGAAAGAAGCACGATAAGAAAGCCAAGCCCGCAGCGGGCAAGACGCCCAACGGCATCAAGGTCGATAAGGCCGTCAAAAAATTCCACAAGCTCGAAGGCAAACTGTGGACCCGCGAGTACCTGCTCAAAATTGCCGAGTTCGATGGCGCGACGATTGCCCCCGCCAACGGCGCCGCGGCCCGCGCCGATGCCATGGGCACCCTTGCCGGCGAGCATCACAAGCTACTGACCAGCGAGAAGTCCGTTGAGCTCGTACGCTCGTTAGCGCGCGAGACCGTCGCCGGCGGCAAAATTGACGACCCGCAGCTGCTTGACGAGATCCGCGTGCTCGGCCGCGACCAGCGCGAGGCAAGCGTCATCCCCACCGAGGAGGCCGAGGCCTGGACCAGGCTCACCTGCGAGGCAGACGCCGTGTGGCACAAGGCCAAGACGGCCAATGACTGGGCGAGCTTTGAGCCCTATGTGGACAAGATCGTCTGCCGGCTCAAGCATCAGGCCGAGCTCATGGATCCCAAGCGCGACCCATACGATGTTTGGCTCGACCAGTACGAACGCGGCCTTTCCGCCAAGAGCTTCGACGCGTTTTGCGATGAGGTCAAGGCGACGGTCGTGCCGCTCGTGCACGCCATCGGCGAGCGCGGTCAGCAGCCCGCTGCCGACTTTTTGCACGCCCGCGTGCCCGAGGCCGCCCAGCGCGCCATGAGCTTCGACCTTATGAAGCTCGTCGGCCTGGACCTGGACGACACCACGCTTGCCTTTACCGAGCACCCGTTTAGCGAGGGCTTTGCCGTGGGTGACGCGCGCATCGCGACGCACATCTACGAGGACGACTGCATCTCCAACGTCTACAGCATCATCCACGAGGCGGGACACGCCATGTACGAGCTGGGCGTCAATCCTGCCTATGCGCGCACCTGCCTGGAGGGCGGCACTTCCATGGGCATCCACGAGAGCCAGAGCCGCTTTTTCGAGAACACCGTGGGTCGCAGCCGCGCCTTTATGGGACCGCTGCTCGAGGTGCTGCGCCGCCACGCACCCGAGGTCTACGGCAGCGTGGACGAGGACACGCTCTACCGCGCCGTGAACATCGCGCAGCCGTCGCTGATCCGCACCGAGGCCGACGAGCTCACCTACCCGCTGCATATTATGGTGCGCTACCAGATCGAGCGCATGCTGTTTGCCGGCGAGGCCACGGCCAAGGACATCCCCGCGCTTTGGAATCGCTTCATGAACGAGTACCTGGGCATTCCCGTTCCCGACGACACGCGCGGCTGCCTGCAGGATACGCACTGGAGCGGCGGCTCGTTTGGCTACTTCCCCACGTATGCGCTGGGTAGCGCCTACGACGCCATGTTTGTGCCGGCCATGTGCCGCGACGGTGTCGACCTTACCGGTGCCTGCATGAGCGGCGATCTGGCGCCCGTCCGTGCCTGGCTGGGCGAGCACATTTGGCAGTGGGGCCGCGCCAAAGACGCGCCGGAACTCATCAAGGGCGCCTGCGGCATGGCGTTCGATGCCCGCTACTACTGCAGCTACCTGCAGGACAAGTTCACCACGCTCTACGAGCTGTAAGGCATAACCGACACGCCAACGCAAAGGGGGCGCCGCGGAACCAATCCGCGGCGCCCCCTTTCCACCTAGTTGTTTAAGAACGTCCCCAATGACTACCTTACAGAGCCTCGAGCGCGTTGGCGATGCGCTTCATGGCGGCGTCGGCGGATGCTTGGTCGGGGGCTTCGGCCAAAACGCGAATCACAGACTCGGTTCCGCTCTTGCGCACGAGCACGCGGCCCTCGCCTGCCAGCGCAGCCTCGGCCTCGGCGATGGCGTTCTGCACGCCCATGTTCTCGAGCGCGGCGTCCTTGTCCGCCACGTGCACGGCCACCTGCGCCTGCGGCAGCAGCTTGCACGGAGCCGTGAGCTGCGAGAGCGTCTCGCGCTCGGCACGAATCACTTCCATCACGCGCAGCGAAGTCATAATGCCGTCGCCCGTGCGCTCGATATCGCCAAAGATCGTATGGCCCGTCTGCTCGCCGCCCAAGCTGTAGCCGCCCTCGCGCATCTTGGCATACACGTGACGGTCGCCCACGCCGCTGGTCACGGCGCTCAGACCGGCAAGCTCCAGCGACTTGACCAGGCCAAAGTTGCTGGCAATCGTCGGCACCACGGTACCGCCCGAGAGTCGCCCGTGCTTGTTCAGATACACGCCGCACACGTACAGGATCTGGTCGCCGTCTACCACGCGACCGCGCTCGTCCACGGCCAAGCAGCGATCGGCATCGCCGTCATAGGCAAAGCCCACGTCCAGGCCCTGCTCCACCACATGGCGCTGCAGGCGCTCCATATGCGTGGAGCCGCAGTCGACGTTGATGTTAAAGCCATCGGGCGCGGCGTTGATCACGCGCACGTCGGCGCCCAGCGCGTCGAACACCGGCTTGGCAACCGAGGAAGCCGAGCCGTTGGCGCAGTCGATGCCGATCTTGACGCCCTGCAACGAAAAGTTCGCGCTGGCGATGAGCGAAGCAATGTAGCGGTTGCGGCCCTGCATGTAGTCCACCGTGGCGCCGATGTGGTTGCCCGTGGCCAGCGGCACCTCACTCTTGCCATCGATATAGTCCTCGATGAGCTCCAGTACGTCCTCGTCCATCTTAAAGCCGTCGCTGTTGACGAGCTTAATGCCGTTATCGCAAAACGGGTTGTGGCTCGCGCTGATCATGATGCCGCAATCGAAGCAGCCTTCCACGGTCTGATGCGCTACGCCCGGCGTGGGGATCACGTGCAGCATATAGGCGTCCGCACCGCTCGCGACCAGGCCGCTCACCAGCGCCGCCTCGAACATGTAGCTCGAACGACGCGTGTCCTTGCCCACGATCACGCGTGCCTTGCGCTCGCGGTTGGCACCGTAATACCAGCCCACAAAACGGCCAATCTTATAAGCGTGCTCTACCGTCAGCCCAACGTTGGCCTCACCGCGAAAGCCGTCGGTGCCAAAGTACTTCATGCGCTCTCCTTACAAAATAGGGGCGAACAGATTGCCTGTCCGCCCCAAAATGGTACTCGATTATCTGCGCTACCAGAAAAACCCTACGCCGACGCGCTGTCGCGAGCCGCCTGGCATGTAGGAGTCTGACGCAGCGTAAGCGGCTTGTCCCCCGCCTCGGCCGACGTGGTCAGCGTATACGTGATCGTCGTCGTCTCGCCAGCATGCAGGTCAACGGTGCCCGAATAGAAGGGGATTCCATGCCACGTAGCGGCACCAAGACCAAACTGGGTACCCTCAACCGTAAGGTCACTGATGTTGCCACCCGTCGGGGCAAACAACGAGACATTCAGGCGTTCGTCGTCACGCGCGGCATCGGGTGCGCTTGCCGCAACGTAGTCGGGCAGCTTGCCAGCCTCCTCCTGCGTCATGATGTTCGTCAGGGTAACGGTGATGCGATACGAGCACGTGCCGTCACCGTTCTTGATGCCCTGGCCAATCTGCGTATCGGCGTTCAGATACCAGTCGAGCTTGGAGAAGCTCAGGTTGTTAAAGTAAACGCCGGCAACGGGATCGGCACTCGGATCATCCGGATCGGGCAGCGAAGCGTCAATGCCCGTCTCTTTGATGGCATTCTGCTCATCATCGTTTCTCATCCACGCGATCAGGCGGCCCTCTTCGGCACCGCGCTCAACGGCGCTGACAAGCTTCGTAACATCGACATCGCCGATACCGCCAAGGACCTTGTCGAAGGCAGCGCTGGCGACGGATGCAAAGATGCCGTCCGACTCCTCGACCGGATAGTTCCAGTACACATCGTGCATGAGGACCTTTGCGGCGTTGGTGCCGTCGACAACCGTTCCGTCGGGCAGTGACACGTTACCGACCAGGCCCAGCAGATACTGCAGGAACACCGGGTCGATACCGATGACGCCATCAACGTCCTGTCCATACTGGGACTTCCACAGCGCGGCGACACGCTGCGAGTTGCGGGGCCAATCAGGCGAATAGGTATTGCCCGAGTTGTACAGGTTACTGTGGTTGCCGAACAGCGCCTCATCCTCTTCGTCGACGCTCTCGACTGCCTCATCCTCGCTGAGTCCAATGCGGGGAACAAACTCGCCAATCGACATCTGGCCGTCAGTGACCGAAATCAGGCCCTGCGAACCGCCAA
>URGY01000061.1 GCA_900547505.1 uncultured Collinsella sp. | reverse complement strand
CAGCGTAGTCTCGTGGGCTCGGAGATGTGTATAAGAGACAGGTGCACAACGTCCTCGCCGCAGGTCACCGTTTCAAACTTGTCAAAGAGACCGAATGATTTAAGGTTGCGCTCGGCCGTAACATGGCGCGATGACGTTGCAAGGCCTACGTGATAGCCCGCAGCCAACAGCTCGTCTATGCACTCGGCAGCGCCGGCCTTAAGCTCCAGATCGGTCTTGACCATCTCGTCGCGAATCTCCTTGTGGCGGACATAGATCGCCTCGGCGGTCTCGTGGCTGCCGTAATGCTTATCGAGGATGTCCATGACATCGGGTAGCGTGCGACCGATAAACTGATGGATCAGCGCATCATCAATCGCGAGCCCCAGCTCAGCGGCGCCTGCCTTCCAGGCCCTAATCCCCAAACGCTCGGTATCGACCAGCGTTCCATCCATGTCAAAAATAACAGCCTTGATCATATCGGTCCCCCTCGCCGGATTGCATTACTGCCACTCTACCGCACTTTACAAGCTTGTATATAACGTATATAGCATATTGCACTTTCGTTACATAGCTGGAAGTCTTATGACAAGCAGCTCGGTGGGATTATAGTTTCATCCGAGCTTTAATAACTGTAAGGAACTTTCATGCTTTCAGACACCGCCGCACCCGCAGAGGAGCTTCAGGACAAACTCGCAGCACTCGAGCAGCTGCTTTTGGCATACGGACGCGTCGCCATAGGCTTTTCCGGCGGCGTTGACAGCAGTTTTTTGGCCGCCGTATGCGCCCGCATCATGCCTACCAATACCCTCCTCGTCCATCTCACCACGCCGCTCATCGGCACGCCCGAACAGGCTTCGTTTGAGCAGTCCGTTGATGGACAGGCCAATGAGGGGCCGCATTTTAAGCTCCCCGTGCTCAATCTTTCGGTCGATCAGCTGCAGCTCCCCCAGGTAGCCTGCAACGATGCCAATCGCTGCTACCACTGCAAGCACGCCGGCTTTACCGCCATCGTCAACCACGCCAAGTCGCTCGGCTTTCCCACCGTCATCGATGGCAGCAATGCAAGTGATCGCGGCGACTACCGCCCTGGTATGCGCGCGGCAAAAGAGCTCGGCGTACGCTCCCCTCTCATGGAGGTCGGCTTTACCAAGGACGAAGAGCGCGAGCTGCTGCGCGCATGGGGCTATCCCGTTTGGAACCTGCCGGCGGGAGCATGTCTTGCCACGCGCGTTCCCACGGGCGAGGAGCTTACGCGCGAGAAGGTCGATTTAATCCGCGCCTGCGAGGATTACCTGCACGATCTTGATCTGGCACAGGTACGCGCGCGCTTGATCGGCGGCTGCATGCATATCGAGGCCGCACCCGCAGATGTTGCCAAGATTGCCGCCCTCGGCGGTGCCGCCATCGACGACAAGGGCAAGACCCCGCTGCCCGCCGTTATCGAGTCCGCGCTGCGCGAGCTGGGCTGCGACCATATCTCCCCCGAGGTCACCCCCTACATCCACGGCAACATGAACCTGTAGGTTGCGCCGTTTTACCTACCAAAAAGGGACAGGTTTATTTTGGCAGGTTTTATCTGGGGAAACGCAAACAGGGCCGCGACACCTATATGGCGTCGCGGCCCTTTTCCTTGGAGAAGGATCGATTGAAAGAACGGAATGACCGTTCTAGTCTTCGAGTCCGCTATTGATGAGCTCCGCAATCTCAACGGGATCGGTGCTCGCACGCACCTTGTCACGGAAGCCGGCGTCCATCAGCATCACGGCAGCCTTGGAGAGCAGACGCAGATGCGTGGTTCCAGCCTCGCCGGCGGGCACGTACAGCGCGAGCGCAACATCGACGGGCACCCCATCGAAGCTCGGCCATTCAACGGGCTCAACCAGCTTAAGCACGGCAACGCCCGGCGTGTGAATCGCGTCGCTTTTGGCATGTGGAACGGCAAAACCGGCGACAAGGCCGGTCTCGGCCTCGTTCTCGCGAGCAATAAAGGCAGCCTCTACGGCAGACGCGTCATCGGCAAAGCCGAGCTCGATGGCCTGCTCGGACAAATAATGCAGGGCGTCCTCGCGCGAGGCGGCGGTATACCCGATCGTCACTTGGTTGGCAGATACAAATCCCATGGAAACCTTCCTTACAACACAGACCTGACCGCAGCTTCGATGCCGTCGGCGTCCAAACCGTACTTGTGCAGCAAATCGACCGCAGGGCCGGATTCACCATACACATCGCGCACGCCGACGCGTCGCATCGGCACCGGATGCTGCTCCGCGAGCACCGAGGCCACAGCCTCGCCAAGACCACCGATAATCGAATGCTCCTCGGCGGTGACCACGCGACCGGTCTTCTTGGCGCTGGCAACCACCAGGCGCTCATCGAGCGGCTTGATCGTGTGCATGTTGATGACCTCGGCATCGATGCCATCGGCAGCGAGCGTCTCGGCAGCCTCAAGCGCCTCGGCGACCATAAGGCCGCATGCGACGATAGTCACATCGGACCCCTCGCGCACGACCACGCCGCGACCAATCTTGAACTCATAGTCCTCGTAATCGTTGATGACCGGTGTTGCCAGGCGGCCGAAGCGCATGTAAACCGGGCCCTCAAACTCATAGGCGGCGCGCACACAGGCGCGAGCCTCGACGTCGTCGGCGGGAACGACCACCGTCATACCCGGAATCGTGCGCATGAGTGCGATATCCTCGCAGCACTGGTGCGTGGCGCCGTCCTCGCCCACCGAAATGCCGGCATGGGTAGCGCCAATCTTGACGTTGAGGTGCGGGTAGCCAATGGAATTGCGGACCTGCTCGTAGGCGCGACCGGCGGCAAACATCGCAAAGGTGCTCGCAAAAGCAACGCGGCCCGTGGTCGCGATGCCGGCGGCAAGACCCATCAGGTTGCTCTCGGCAATGCCGGCGTCGTAGAAGCGCTCAGGGTGCGCAGCCTTAAACTTACCGGTCTGCGTGGCGGCGGCCAGGTCGGCATCGAGAACCACAAAGTCATCGCGCTCATTGCCCAGCTCGACAAGTGCCTCGCCATAGCTAACGCGCGTGGCGACTTTCTTGACGTCTGCCATTAGAGCTCCTCCCCTGCTGCTGCGAGCTCGGCCATGGCCTGCTCAAACTGTTCATCGTTGGGTGCCTTGCCGTGCCAGCCCACCTGGTTTTCCATAAAGGAGACGCCTTTGCCCTTCACCGTCTCGGCGATAATGGCCACGGGCGAGGCGCTCACCTTGCGAGCCTCGGCAAAGGCGGCGGCAATCTGCGCCATGTCGTTACCGTCGGCGAGCTCGATCACATGCCACTTAAAAGCGCGGAACTTGTCGGCAAGTGGCATAGCCGAGTTAACTTCGTCGATACTGCCGTCAATTTGCAAGCCATTATGATCGACGATAGCGACGAGGTTATCCAGGTCGTGGTTGCCGGCGAACATGGCCGCCTCCCACACCTGGCCCTCCTCGCACTCGCCGTCGCCCAACAGCGTGTAGACGCGGTAGCTGTCACCCCAGTGCTTTGCGGCGAGCGCCATTCCAACCGCGGCGGAGATACCCTGACCGAGCGATCCGGTAGACATGTCGACGCCCGGCGTGTCATTCATATTGGGATGGCCCTGCAGGCGGCTGCCGACATGACGGAGCGTCTCGAGCTCCTCCTTGGGAAAGAATCCGCGTTCGGCGAGCACGGCATAGAGTGCCGGAGCGCAATGTCCCTTGGAGAGCACAAAGCGATCGCGCTCGGCGCGGCTCGGATTCGCCGGGTCGACATCCATTTCCTCAAAGTAGAGGTAGGTCATAATGTCGGCGGCGCCAAGCGATCCGCCCGGATGCCCCGACTTGGCGGCGTGGACGCCCGTGACAATACCGCGGCGAACCTCATTGGCAATCTTGGCCAGTTCCTGATCGGTCATGGAGTTTCCTCTCTTGAGCACGCCGGCCCGGCATAACAAATGCTGGGCCGGCAGAACCATCGTTACTGTGCCTCGACGACCTTTTTCCAGTCAGCCTCGAACGAGGCAAGGCCCTGGTCGGTCAGCGGGTGATGCAGGCATTTCTTAAGAGCGGCCATGGGGACGGTCGCGATATCGGCACCGAGCAGCGCCGCCTGGGTCACGTGATTAGGCGTGCGGACAGATGCGGTGATGATCTCGACGGTGTCGTCGACGTTCTTGCCAGTCCAGTCATAGTTCTTGATGCAGGTCACAACGTTGTCGAGCTGCGAGATACCGTCCTCGGCGATGTCGTCGAAGCGTCCCACAAACGGGCTGATGTAGCGGGCACCGGCGTTGGCGGCCATGAGGGCCTGCGTCGGCGAGAAGACAAGCGTCATGTTGACGCGCACGCCTGCATCGGCCAGCGCGCGGCAGGCGGCGAGGCCGGCCTCGCAGACGGGGAGCTTGACCACAATGTTGGGGGCGAGAGCGGCAAGGCGCTTGCCCTCCTCGATCATGCCCTCGGCAGTGGTCGCGGTGGACTCGGCGGACACGGGCAGTCCCTCGCAAAGCTCGGCGATCTTGAGCATGTGGGGCTCAAAGTCGGCCAGCTTGCCGCCGGTCTTGGCGTACAGGGACGGGTTGGTGGTGACGCCGGCAAGGCAGCCCCAGCTCTTGGCCTCGGCGATCTCGTCAAGGTTGGCGGTATCGATAAAGAACTTCATGGTGCAAACTCCTTCTAAGGAATCCAAAACTCAAAAAATAGGACAAAGGGGATGTCCCTTTGTCCTATATGCCGGGCCTGCAGCTGGGACATGCCCCAGGCCCGGCGTCGCGTAGGAAAAGCTACTTAGTCCTCGAGAGCCTTCTCGATACGGCTCGTGACGCCCTTGAGGTTAAGACCGACGACGTACTGCTTGATCGGGCGCTTGATGTGCTCGATCACAAAGCGCTTGCCGTCGATGTCCTGGGCAGCGAGGTTGCGATAGAGCTTCTCGACCTGCTCCTTGACCTCGGGATCGTTAAAGGCGTAGTGGCCGGAGACATCCAGAATCTTCAGGCTGAGCTCGTCGTCGGCCAGGATATCGTCAACCTGCAGGTTGACATCGTCGCCGGTCATCCACTTGCGCCAGCGCTCGGTCTTGATAGCCTTGACCAGCAGCGTGTGATACAGGTCGGAGGGATCGTCGCACAGGCCGTTGTCGACCAGAATCTGCTCGGTAGCGCAGAGCTTGAGGTAGGCGCGGGTCTCCTCGGTGCCGTACTGAGGGGCGACATTGGAGGCCGTCACGTGAGCCGGGATGTGCTCGAGCAGCGTTGCGTCATCCAGATAGTCGGCGTTGTGCTCCTTCAGGCCCACGCCGTAGCGCTTTGCCATGTCGGCGAGCTCGCGGGCGTTCTTAAAGTTGTAGTGACCGACCTGCTCAGTCCAGCGGGTGAGCGTACCGGTCTGACCGACGATAAAGGTGGGCATGGGGCAGCCGCGCTTCTCGAGCTCGGGCTGCAGCTGAGAAATGAACTCCTCGTACTTATCGGTAGAGGTCAAGCCGCCATTGGTCTCCTCGGTACCGACCTCATAGGCGACCTCGGGCAGGTTATGCTCGCGACGGTACTGCTCAAGGTAGTCGATAAGATCGATCGTGCGGCGAAGCACCACGTCAAGCGGAATAACCTTGCCGATCTGATAGGGATCCTTGGTGGGGTCGACCATCAGCAGGTCAAAGCCTGCCTCCATGTCGGCGACGAAGGACTTGCGGGCGAGCTCCATGGCCTCGTCCTCGGGCAGGTGGGCGTTACGCTCCTCGTCGCGCTGCCACGGACCGCCGTGATCGCGGCACAGGTAGTACGGACCGGTGTAACCCACCTCGTCGGCAACCTTCTTGATGTCGGCGGCAAAGCGCGTCTGGTCCCAACCGTTGACGTAGCCGGCGCCCATCTCGTCCATATCGACCTGGTTGCGGCTGGCGATAAACATGGGCGGGAAATCCTCGTCCTTGGCAAGCTCGAACACGGCCTGAATCAGGTTGGGGCTCATGGGGCCAATGCCGACCATGGTTGCGTGATCGCCGCTATCCTGCAGCTTGAGCATGCCCTGAACGGCCTGGCGGATGGTGAGGTTGGACATTTTGTTCTCCTTCTCCAGAGGATTTTTGACAAAAGCTCCCTGGGACCCAGATGTGGGCCCTATCAGTACGGATGGATTTTGTTGTGTAGGGGCGGTTGTGCGGAGTCAAATCCATCCCTCCGCACAACCGGAGTCCTTAAAGGTTTACTTGGCCTGCTTGTCGAGCGTAGGCTTCATGGCAATCAGGATTGCAGCGGCGACCACGGAGCCAATCACGATGTCCAGGCAGAACAGCGCGACGTTGTTGGTGGCAAGGGCGACGATAAAGCCACCGTGCGGGACGTAGCAGTCGATACCCTGGAAGGCGGCAAGCGCCGCGCCCACGGCAGAGCCGATGCAAATGCCGGGAAGGGTGTGACCGAGGTCCTTGACCGCGAAGGGGATAGCGCCCTCGGTAATACCGATGCAGCCCATGAACAGTGCGGAGATACCCATCTGGCGATCGGCGTCATCGAACTTGTTCTTGGCGATGAGCGCAGCGAGGCCACAGGCAATCGGAGGAACGGCGACGGCGACGCGGAACATACCATTAGGACCGTAGATGCCGGAGGCCATGATGGCCATAGTAAAGGTCGAAGCGGTCTTGTTGATGGGGCCACCCATATCGAAGGCTGTCATAACGCCAATGACCAGACCCAGGACAACGGCGGAACCGCCCTGCAGGCTGCCGAGCACGCCGGTGAGCCAGTCCATCACAAAGCCAAGCGGCGTGGCCAGGATGTAGATATAGGCCATGCCCAGGACAAGCGAGGTCAGAATCGGGATAATCAGGATGGGCATGATGGTCTGGATGGTGTTGTTGACCTTCCAGGTCTTCATCCAGCGGACAAAGTAGCCGCAGATAACTGCCATGATCATGGCGCCCAAGAAGCCGGTCGAAACGCTGTTGCCGTTAGGGGTAACGACTGCGTTGTTGACCAGGTAGCCCAGGACAAAACCGGGGGCGAGCGCGGGCTTGCCGGCCATCGAGTAGGAGATGTAAGCCGCAAGCACCGGAATCATCATGGAGATGCCGGCCATGCCGATGGTGTTAAGGCTCACCATCAGCGGATTCGTAACCTCCATGCCGTTGGCGCCGGCGGTACCGGATGCCAACGAGAAGGCGAGGAACACGCCACCGATAACGACAATGGGAATAAAATAGGAAACGCCGGTATTGAATGCATTGAGCAGCGTCTTGCCAGGATCGGCAAAGATAGACTGCTTGGACGCCGGTGTCGGGGCCTGCGGGGCAGCGGAGACGGCCTTCTTCTCTGCCTTGGCCTCGGCCTTGGGCGCGTCAACGGCGCCACCCGTCGCCTTGATAATCTCAACAGCCTGGTCGATGATCTTGACCGGATCGGCGATCACATCGGAAGTACCGACCTTGAGGAACTTGCCCTCGGCCATCTTCTGCTCAAAACGGTCCTCGTTCTCGACACCCACGTCGACGGACTCCAGGACCAGGTCGGCGGAGTCCACGTCTTCCTGCGTGAGCTCATTCTCGATACCCAGGCCACCCTGAGCCTCGACCTTGCACTCGATGCCACGGGCGGCGCATTCATCCTGAATCGCCTTCTGGGCCATATACGTGTGGGCGATACCCACGGTACAGGCGGCAACGCCTACGATCTTCATTGCTTCCCTCTTTTCATAGAGTTGCGTGCGCAAGACACCGTTTGCGGAGGCCTCCGGAGCATCCCCTGCCGTTTGGACTTGCTGTCTTTTCGACAAGACCAATATAGGTGCTCGTTTTTCTTAATGCCAGCTTATTTCGGTAAACGCGCAGGTCAGAGCGTTGGTTATGCGATTTAGTTATGCGTTTAACCAAAAATGAATCCTGCGATTTTACCCTCGATTTCAAAAGTCAAGAAGTATTTGATTTTCTCGGTAGACGGCAGATGCGCATGCCGGTCACAAATTTCGACCCCACCCGTATACCGCATTTGTTGCATACTCATATGAAAGGAAAAGGTCGCTCACCGAAGCGCATCCCTCACCAAGACTCAAAGTCATCATGTTGGAAAATGCTCATCTGTCGGAAGGAGTCGCTGTGGCAAAACAGCGCGTTACGATCGCAGACGTCGCTCGAGAGGCGGGAACCTCGACGGCAAGCGTCTCGTATTACCTCAACGACAAACGAGAAAAGCTTAGCGAGAAGACGCAGAACAAAATCGCGCGCGTCATTAAGGAACTCGGATACGTTCCCAACGCCCAAGCGCAGACGCTCACCGGCAAGCAAACCCACGTCATTGCCATCATCATTTTGGATAACACCAACAAATGGGCGGGGCTCGTTCTCAATGGCATGGAGCAGGTCATGCTCCCCGCGGGCTACCAGACGGTCGTTTGCACGAGCAACTTTAACCCCGAGACCGAGCTCATGTACGTCGACAAGATGCTCTCGCTGGGCGTCGATGGCTTTATCATCCAGCCCACGGCAAACTTCAAAGCCGTGCACGACCGCATTAGACGCGCCGGCAAGCCGGTCGTCTTTTTCGATGCGGCCATCTATAGCCCAGGTACCAGCTGGATCAAAACCAACCTTTACGACGGCGTATACAACGCCACACAGGCACTCCTCGACGCCGGCTACGAAGATTTCTTTTCCATTGCCGCCAACATGACCGAGATGCGCACCCGCATGGAGCGTTTTCAGGGGTATGCCGAGGCGCTGGCAGCGAACGGACAGCTCTACAAAGCGATTCCCATCGACCACAACAAGCCGTCAATCAACGAGCTTACCGAGTACTTTAAATTCAAGTTCAATCCCGCCAAGCGTACGCTCATCTTTGTCCAAAACCAATGGGCGCTCCCCCGCGTCTACAAGGCACTTCAGCCCATGGCCCATCTACTTCCGCAGCAAATCGGCCTTTTGGGACTCAACTGCGAAGACTGGACTAATCTCACCACGCCGACCGTCTCCACCATCATCGAGCCCGTCGACCAGGAAGGTCGCGAAGCAGCCGAGATGCTACTCGCCCTACTTGACGGCAGCAGCGAACCCGGCGAGCAGCGCATTCTCGAGTGCAAGCTCAACTGGCTCGACTCCACCTCGATCTAGGCCGCGGGACAAATGAATCAGTAGCGTCTATCCCAAATCTTGAGTATTTGTTCGGTGGAGCGGCCCCTGCCGGCTCCTGCTAGACTGGTAGATTCCCAACCGTCCATCCAGGAGCCTCAATGTCGCGCAAGTCCACCTACAAGCAAGTACTTTCCATCGGCACCGCCGTGGTGCTGGGGTTTGCGCTGTTTACGGGATCGCTCGACGGAGCGCCCAAGTTGCTGTCGCCGCAAGGCGATGAGCAGGCGGCGGCTCTGGCCGAAAAACAAAACGAGAGTCCCAGCCGCACCGACGACGAGGCAGACCTGGTCGCTCGGCTCGAATCGGGAACGGCGAGCTCCTGTCTCTTATACACATCTCCGAGCCCACGAGACTACGCTG
>URGY01000060.1 GCA_900547505.1 uncultured Collinsella sp. | reverse complement strand
GCCCTGCTCAACTGACCAAAACCTTGCCAAAAGCTTGACGGATGCTGTTGAAAAAAGCGCCTCTCGACCGATGTCGAGAAGCGCTTATGCGATGAGCGTTGGCGTGTGGCGACGCGAGCTAGCGTCCGACGATTAGAAGTCGGCGTTGCCCACGGTGCGCGGGTGCGGCAGGACGTCGCGGATGTTGCCCACGCCGGTCAGATACATGACCAAGCGCTCGAAGCCCAGACCGTAGCCGGCGTGCTTGCAGGAACCGTAGCGGCGCAGGTCAAGGTAGTACTTGTACTGCTCGGGATTCATGCCCAGGTCCTTGATGCGGGCCTCGAGCAGATCCAGGCGCTCCTCGCGCTGGGAGCCGCCGATAATCTCGCCGATACCGGGAACCAGGCAGTCGGCGGCGGCGACGGTCTTGCCGTCCTCGTTCATGCGCATGTAGAACGCCTTGATCTCGGCCGGGTAGTCGGTCACGAAGGTCGGGCGCTTAAAGTGCTCCTCGGTCAGGAAGCGCTCGTGCTCGGTCTGCAGGTCGATGCCCCAGCTCACGGGGTAGTCAAACTTGTGACCGGCGGCGACGGCCTGTTCTAGGATCTCGACGGCCTCGGTATAGGTGACGCGGGCAAAGTCGGAGTTGGCGACATGGTCCAGGCGCTCGAGCAGACCCTTGTCCACAAACTTGTTGAGCATATTGAGCTCGTCGGGGCAGGTGGCCATGACGTCCTTAAGGACGTACTTGAGCATGGCCTCGGCGTTATCCATGTAGTCGTTAAGGTCGGCAAAGGCCATCTCGGGCTCGATCATCCAAAACTCGGCGGCGTGGCGCGTGGTGTTGGAGTTCTCGGCACGGAAGGTGGGGCCAAAGGTGTACACGTCGCCAAAGGCCATGGCAAAGTTCTCGGCATTGAGCTGGCCGGACACGGTGAGGCTTGCATGCTTGCCAAAGAAGTCCTGGCTCCAGTCGACCTCGCCGGACTCGGTGAGGGGCGGATTTTTGGGGTCGAGCGTGGTCACGCGGAACATCTCGCCGGCGCCCTCGCAGTCACTCGTGGTGATGATGGGGGTGTTGACGTAGACAAAGCCCTGCTCCTGGAAGAAGCGGTGGATGGCGGCAGCCGCGACAGAGCGGATGCGGAACACGGCGCGGAACAGGTTGGTGCGCGGGCGCAGGTGCTGCTGGGTGCGCAGGAACTCGACGGTTGCGCGCTTCTTCTGCAGCGGGTAATCCGGGGCGCTCGTGCCTTCGACCTCGATGGAGGTGGCAGAAAGCTCGAAAGGCTGGGGCGCATCGGGGGTCAGCTTGACGGTGCCGGTGCAAATGAGTGCGGCCGAGACGTTTTGATGGGCGATCTCGTCGTAGTTGTCGAGTGCCTTGCGGTTCATGACGACCTGCAGGTCGCGGAAGCAGCTGCCGTCGTTGAGCGTAACAAAGCCAAAGTTCTTCATGTCGCGGACGGACTTGACCCAGCCGGCGACGGTGACGGTCTGGCCGCCGAGCGACTCGGTATCGGCATAGAGCTGCGCGATTTTGGTGCGGTTCACGTATCCTCCCATAACGGTTGAATGATAGTTATCCATACAGTTCGATATTCTAGCAGCTCGGCTCATTTGGGCTATACAGATAAGGCATTGGCGGGATGGTTTTTCAAACGAAAAGCGCCCGCGGCCAAATGGTCGCGGGCGCTTGACGAGGTGCCTTTTGGCTGTGTGGCGCGGGGCCTGGCTACTTGGTCTTGGCTACCAGCAGCGGGTCGCCAAGCTTGACGAGCGGGTTGCCGCCGATAAGCGTTCCAGACTCGCCGACATGGTCGATGCTCTTAAGACGATCGAGCTCGGAGACGATGACGGTCACGATGTCCTCGTGACCAGCGGCCTTAATGGCCTCGCGGTCGAAGCTGATGAGCGGCTGGCCTGCCTTGACCACATCGCCCATCTCGACAAAGCGGGCAAAACCCTTGCCGTTCATTTCCACGGTGCCCAGGCCAACATGGATGAACACGCGAAGACCGTCCTCGGTGATCATGCCAATGGAGTGGTTGGTGACAGTGGTGGCGCCGATGCGGCCGTTGGCGGGCGCATAGATGGTGCCGGTAATGGGCTCGATGCCATAGCCCTGGCCAAGCATGCCCGAGGCGATCGTCTCGTCGGGAACCTCGTCCAGGTTGACGAGCACGCCGTTGACGGGGGCGTAGATGACGCCTTCGCGGGTAGCGAAGCTTGCTGCGGGCGGAACGGACGCCTCGCCGGTCGAGGTGAAGGTGGACTTAAGCGAATCGAGCAGACCCATAGTTGCCTCCAACTTAAATAGGCGCATATCGCGCGTTTGGTTTGCCGGAAACATTTCACATGTGTTTCGCGGCTTGGTCAACGCCCCTATTCTACGCTGCTCAAAGATACCTCTGAACTGGGATTATGTGATATATCAGTTGAAGGGAATCTTATTGCCGGAGTGTTTCTGCGCCACGGGTTCAAGTGGGGTACGCTTGAAGGCGAAAAACAAGGGCGCATAATTTGCGCGAAGGGAGCACATATGATTGTCGAGAACCATGCGCTGTGGGGCGAGGAACCGACCGAGGATTATCCGGCGACGTTTACGTATTTGGGTGCCGAGCCGCTGCCCGACAAGCCCAATGGCCGCCGCCCCGCGGTGATCATCTGCGGCGGAGGCGGGTTTACGCATATCGCTCCGCACGAGCAGGACCCGGTGGCGTTTGCATTTTTGGACCGCGGCTACCAGGCCTTTGTGCTCAACTATGTCACGAGTTCTACGGGTGACGTGAGCTTTCCGCACCCCCAGGCAGATCTTGCCAAGATGGTCGCCACGGTGCGCGCCAACGCTGACGAGTGGCATGTCGATCCCAAGCGCGTGTGCGTCGTGGGCTTTTCTGCTGGCGGCATGATTTGCGCTTCGCTGGCAACACAGTGGAAGACCGGCCCCTTCGCGGCACTTGCCGGGGCGCGTCCGGACGACATTCGTCCCGATGCCGTGGTGCTGGGCTATCCATTGCTCGACTTTGCCTATGTGCGCGACATGCAGACGCGCGATCCGCGCATTGACTTGCGCGTGCCCAAGACGGGCGGCAAGACGGGACGCGATTTGCTCAACGACTACCTGTCGATGGTGACGGGCGGCGAGGCAACTGACGAGCATCTGGCCGACATCTGCCCCACCACGCATGTTTCGCGCCAGATGCCACCGACCTTTGTGTGGGGCGTGTCCGACGACAAGACGGCGCCGATCGCGCAGGTCTACCCGTTTGCGCAGCGCATGGCCGAGGAGGGCGTTGCATGCGAGATACACGTCTTCGACCAGGGTGGTCACGGCCTTTCGCTCGGCAACGCCAACACCGCGGTCGACAACGAGGACAAGCAGGTGGCGGTCCGCCCTTGGATTCGCCTAGCCTTCCGCTTCCTGGAGCGCCACGGGTTTTAGTTACGGCGTTTTACCAAACGCCGTAACCACTTGACGCTACAAGCCCGCCAGAGCGGCAATCTGCCTTTCAACTTCGGCGGCATGACCAGAAGGTCTATGCCGCCTTACCTCAAGGCACCTTGCTTGCTCTGGCGGGCTTTTGCTGTTGGTTCCAAGACATCGGCATCGTTCTAGCTGTCAAGGGCTTGGTGCAAAGTAATCCGTCCCCCTGCACCAATCTGCCGATTGAACGTTGCTGTATGTTCGCGCTATCATGCATGGATAAATTGGTTAGCCATGGCAAACGGTTAGCCATGGTGAACATAAATGCAACGCCCTGTGGGCGCCGGGGGAGGAACACGGACGTGAAGCTCGATACACTCGAGATTGGAAAGGACGCCGTTGTCGCATCGGTGGCATCGGACGATCAGGCACTCCGACAGCATATTTTGGACATGGGTCTAACGCCGGGCACCGAAGTCACCATGATGAAGTACGCCCCCATGGGCGATCCGCTCGAGATCCGCCTGCGTGGCTACGAGTTGACACTGCGCAAGGACGATGCCGCTCGCATCGAGCTCGTGGGTATTCACGACACCGATACAGGTCCGCGCGCTAACGCCGCAATCGGCACGACGGAGCATCCGGCCCTGGGCGAGGGAACGTATTCGCCCCGTGCGGCAAAGACGGCCGTGCCTGAGGGCGCGCCGCTGCACTTTGCCCTCGCCGGCAACCAAAACTGCGGCAAGACCACGTTATTCAACCAGCTGACGGGCTCCAACCAGCACGTCGGTAACTTTCCCGGCGTGACGGTCGACCGCAAAGATGGCACCATCCGTAACCATCCCGAGGCGAGCGTTACCGATCTGCCTGGCATTTACTCCCTGTCGCCGTACACAGGCGAAGAGGTCGTGAGCCGTCAGTTCATCCTCGACGAGCGCCCGGACGCCATCATCGACATCATTGACGCTACCAATATCGAGCGTAATCTGTACCTGACACTGCAGCTCATGGAGCTCGACCGTCCTATGGTCATCGCGCTCAACATGATGGACGAGGTGACCGCCAACGGCGGCGCCGTAGACGTCAACTTGCTCGAGAGCCTGATGGGCGTGCCTGTTGTCCCCATTAGCGCTGCCCGCAACGAGGGCATCGGCGAGCTGGTGGACCACGCCCTGCACGTGGCACGGTTCCGCGAGCGCCCCGGCCGCCTGGACTTTTGCGCGCCCGACGGTCCGGACGGCGGTGCACTGCATCGCTGCATTCACGGCATTGCTAACCTGATCGAGGACCATGCCGTGACGGCGCACATCCCGGTGCGCTTTGCGGCGACCAAGCTGGTCGAGGGCGACGAGCTGGTGACCGAGGCGCTTCACCTGGATCGCAACGAGCTCGACGCTATCGAGCACATCATCACCCAGATGGAGGGCGAGGCCGGCACTGACCGCCTGTCTGCGCTGGCGGACATGCGCTTTAGCTTTATCGGCGATGTGTGCGGGCGCTGCGTCGTCAAGCCGCACGAAAGCCGCGAACACGTGCGCTCTGTCAAAATCGACCGCATTCTGACGGGTCGCTATACGGCCATTCCGGCGTTTCTGTTGATCATGGGCCTCGTCTTTTGGCTGACGTTTGGCGTGATCGGCGCGGCGTTGCAGGGACTCATGGAGGATGGCATCGCTGTCATCATCGCCTCGGCCGATGCGGGCCTCAAGGCATTCGGAACTAACGACGTGGTGCGCTCGCTGGCTGTCGACGGCGTGCTTACGGGTGTGGGCAGCGTGCTGACCTTCCTGCCGATTATCGTCGTGCTCTTCTTGTTCCTCTCCATTCTGGAAGACTCGGGCTACATGGCGCGCGTGGCCTTTGTCATGGATAAGGTGTTGCGTCGCTTTGGCCTGTCGGGCCGCAGCTTCGTGCCCATGCTCGTCGGTTTTGGCTGCACCGTGCCGGCTATCATGTCGACCCGTACGCTCCCATCCGAGCACGACCGCAAGATGACGGTCATGCTCACGCCGTTTATGAGCTGCTCAGCCAAGTTGCCGGTTTACGGCTTGCTGTGCGGAGCATTCTTCCCGCAGGCGACGGTTCCCGCCATGGTTTCGCTCTATCTGATCGGTATCGTGGTCGGCTGCATCGCGGCTTTGGTGCTCAACCGCACGGCATTTAAGGGCGACCCGGTGCCGTTTATCATGGAGCTCCCCAATTACCGCCTGCCGAGCGTCAAGACGACGGTGATGCTGGCATGGGATAAGGCCAGGGACTTTATTACCAAGGCCTTTACCATTATCTTTGCCGCTACGGTGGTCATCTGGTTCCTGCAGACGTTCGATATCCGCTTTAACGTGGTCGCCGACCAGTCGCAAAGCCTGCTTGCCGGTCTGGGTAGCATCATCGCACCGGTGTTAGCCCCGCTTGGCTTTGGCGACTGGCGCGCCTCGACGGCACTCGTCACGGGACTTATTGCCAAGGAGAGCGTCATCTCGACGCTCACGGTGCTTTTGGGTGCAACCTCGCCCTCGGCGCTGTCGACCATGTTTTCGCCGTTTACTGCCTATGTGTTCCTGGTCTTTACGCTGCTGTACCCGCCGTGCGTGGCGGCAATCGGCGCCGTCAAGAGCGAGCTGGGCGCACGTTATGCCGTTGCCGTGTTCGCGTTCCAGGTGACGGTCGCCTGGATCGTGGCGTTTGTCGTGCATTCGGCGGGCATATTGCTGGGGTTGGCTTAGTTATTTATTGACGGCGCAACCTCTGTGTATTGAGTTGATTGCGGCCCCGCATCTGTACTGACGGATGCGGGGCCGTTGCTATATAATCGCCTCCGCTCAAAATGATTGGAGACGTTATATATGAGTCAGGCAAGGCAAGATGGCATCACGCTCAAGCAGTGGCTCCCGCTTATCGGGCTCACCTGCTGCGCGTTCGTGTTCAACACGTCGGAGTTCATGCCCATCGGTCTGCTGACCGACATCGCCGCATCGTTTTCGCTCACCGAGGCCCAAGCTGGCATCATGATCTCGGTCTATGCCTGGGGCGTCATGCTGCTGTCGTTGCCGCTCATGGTGTTCGCTTCGCGCTTTGAGTTCAAGCGGATGCTGCTCGGCGTGCTTGCCGTGTTCTCGCTGGGCCAGTTCCTGTCCGCCGTGGCGCCGACCTATCCCATTCTGGTCTGCGCACGCCTGGTGGTTGCCTGCGCGCACGCCGTGTTCTGGTCGGTCGCCTCGATCATGGCGTCGCGTCTGGTTGACACGCGCCATGGGGCACTCGCCATCAGCATGATCGCCACGGGCTCTTCCATCGCACAGATCTTCGGCCTGCCGCTCGGCCGCGCCATTGGCCTGGCCGTGGGCTGGCGTATGACGTTTGCCGTGGTTGGGGCCCTCTCTGCCGCTGCGGTGGTGTACCAGGCCACGGTGTTCCCCACCATGCCGGCGGGCGAGCGTTTTACGCTCAAGCAGCTGCCCGAGCTGCTCAAGAGCCCGTTCCTCATCGCTCTCTACGCCGTTACGGTGTTCATGGCGACCGGCTATTACGCGGGCTATAGCTATATCGAGCCTTTCCTGGCCCAGGTCGCGCATGTCGACGCAAGCGCTATCACTATGACGTTGACGGCGTTCGGCTGCTCCGGCCTGGTGGGCAGTTGGCTGTTCGGCCGCCTGTTCGACGGGCACCGTTTTCCGTTCCTTGCGATCACGCTCTCCGGAGTGCCGGTCGCCTTGCTGCTTATGGGGTCTGTCGCGTCATCGCTCGCGGCGGTGCTTGCCGTCTGCGCGCTATGGGGCTGCTGCTCCACGGCCTTTAACGTGGCGTTTCAGGCCGAGCTCATCAAGTACACGCCGGTGGATTCGTCGGCCGTCGCCATGTCGATTTTCTCGGGCCTGTTTAACCTCGGTATTGGCACGGGCACCGCGATCGGCGGCGCCGTGGTTTCGGGCCCCGGTATCTCCTGGATTGGCTTCGCGGGCGGGGCGATTGCCGCCGTGGGCGTCATCCTCGCTATCACGGTGATGTTCCCGGCCATTCGCCGCGCCAAACCCGTTGCCTAATCACGTCCCCTCATCAGTTGCGGTGGAATAGTTCCTGTTTAAGGCCTCTGAAGGCCAAAGCAGGAACTATTCCACCGCAACTTATTTTGGGGGAGAGGATACAAGCTGGGCATACAATGGATGTCGCTGTGTTGAGCTTACCGGGAGGTTGCTATGTGGGCATACGAGACGACGTTCTATCAGATCTATCCGCTGGGCTTTTGCGGAGCTCCGCGCGAAAACGCCGCGCCCGTTGCCGAGGATGAGCTCGCCCAGGCTGCCAACGCCGCGCCCAACCCCGATGCGCCCATCATGAAGATCGCCCAATGGGCCGACTACCTGCAAAAACTCGATATTGGCGCTGTGCTCATCAATCCGCCGCTCGAGTCCGATAGTCATGGCTACGACACGCGCAGCCTGCGCCACATCGACCGTCGCTTGGGTGGGGATGCCGACTTTGCCGCCGTGTGCGAGACACTGCATGCCCACGGCATCCGCGTGGTGCTCGACGCCGTCTTCAACCATGTGGGCCGTGGCTTTTGGGCCTTCCGCGATGTGCAGGAGCGCAAGTGGGACTCGCCCTACAAGGACTGGTTTCACATCAGCTTTGATGGCGACTCGTGCTACGGCGACGGCTTTTGGTACGAGGGCTGGGAAGGCCATTTTGAGCTCGTGAAGCTCAACCTGCAAAACCCCGCCGTGGTCGATTACCTGCTCGAGTCCGTGCGCCGCTGGGCCGAGGTCTTTGGCGTCGACGGCCTGCGCCTGGACGTTGCCTATATGCTCGACCGCGACTTTATGCGCCGCCTGCACGCTTTTACCCGTGAGCTCAAGCCCGACTTTGTGCTGATCGGCGAGACGCTCCACGGCGACTACAGCCAAATCGTCAACGACGAGATGCTCGACTCCTGCACCAACTACGAGTGCTACAAGGGCCTGTACTCCAGCTTTAACTCGGTCAACATGTTCGAGATCGCCCATTCGCTGCACCGTCAGTTTGGCGGCGACCCCTGGTGCATCTACCGCGGCAAACATCTGCTGTCGTTTGTCGACAACCACGATGTGCCGCGCCTGGCGAGCATCCTCACCGACAAGTCCTGTCTGCGTCCCGCCTACGGCATGCTCTTTGGCATGCCGGGCATCCCGTGCGTCTACTATGGCAGCGAGTGGGGAATTGCTGGCGAAAAGGGCGGCCCCGATGGCGACTGGGCGTTGCGCCCTGCGCTCGATGAGCCTGCGCCCAACGAGCTGACGGCGTTCATCACGCAACTCGCACACCTTCGCTCGGCCGACGACGCGGCTGCCCGTGCTCTCAACTACGGTGCCTATCGCAACGTGGTGATCCAGAACAAGCAGCTGCTGTTCGAGCGCGCCTGTGACGGCGCGACGGTACTCGTGGCGGTGAATGCCGTGGGTGAGCCTTACGCCTTTGGCGCTGGCGAACTCAACGGCTCCTTCGTCGACCTGCTTGCCGACGATGCGCCCACGGTCGAGCTGACGGGTACCCTTGAGCTTGCGCCCTACGAGGTGCGCTATCTGTTGAGGGCCTAGATCATGACAGCGCCGGACGAGGGCTATCAACATATTGAGCATGGGTTTGAGCCTGTGTTCGACCAGCACTCGCGCGTTTTGGTGCTCGGGTCGTTTCCCTCGGTGCTTTCGCGCGCCAATGCCTTTTATTACGGCAACCCTCAGAATCGCTTTTGGCGTGTGATGGCCACGTGCCTCGGTATGCCTGTGCCGCCCAACGAGGGCGATCCTTTGGCAAGCGGTGAGCCCGCGACGCTCGATGCCTCCATTGCCGCCAAGCGATCCATGCTGTTGAACGGTGGCGTGGCCCTGTGGGATGTGATTGAGAGCTGCGACATTAAGGGCTCGAGCGACGCGAGCATTCGCAACGTCGTGCCGGCACATATCGAGTGCATTACCGATGCCGCGCCGATCGAGGTCGTTGTCTGTAACGGTGGTACGGCAGGGCGACTCTACAAACGCTACTTGCAAGATCGGACGGGGCTGCCCGCCATCGTCCTGCCCTCGACAAGTCCTGCCAATGCCGCCTGGCGCCTGGAACGTCTTGTTGAGCGTTGGCACGAAGCCGTCGACTGGGCTGTTATTTAATTTAGATTTTTGTTTGAGCGTGGGCGCCCAGACGTTTCAGAGCACCTCGCCCTGTCTCTTATACACA
>URGY01000059.1 GCA_900547505.1 uncultured Collinsella sp. | reverse complement strand
ACGAGATGCAGCGTAGTCTCGTGGGCTCGGAGATGTGTATAAGAGACAGGGACTGGGCATCGGTACCGTCGGTGGTATCGGTACCATCGGTGGTGTCGGTACCATCAGATCTTTCACCATTCTCGGAATCAGTCGTTTCCTTCTTGGGAACGGTGATCGTCACACGCGCAACGCCCGAGGTCTTGGTATCGTAACGGACCTTTTCGCCGTTCTTGGTAACGGTGACATCGGAAGGCTTGGATGTGGTGATCTCGATCGAGGACTCGGGCGTGTACTCCTGCTCAAAGGGGCCAGTCGCCTGGGCGCCATAGACCGACTTGCCGTCGACCTTGACCTCAATCCACGCGGTCTTTCCCTTGGCAACGGAGACTTTGACCTTCGTGACCTCGTTCTCTTCCTTCTTGGCCGTCTTGGTGGCGTCCGAATCGGTCGACCCATCCGTCGCATCATCGGTATCTTCGTCCTCGTCGACCGTTTCGGTCTTCTTAGAAGACTTCTTGGTCGTCGTCTTGGTGGCAGTGGGCGTCTCGGGCGTGGTCTCGGGCGCCGAAGATGCGCAGCCGCGCAGAAGCACCACGATGAGCACAATCAACAGCAGCGCAACGGCGCCGATGCCGGTGTAGACGATACGCGGATCGAGCCCGGTGTTTTGAGGAGTACGTGATCCGCCGCGTCCACGACTGGAACTGCTGCGGCCGCCTCCCTGAGGCATACGACCACGATTGCTATCGGAACGGCCGCGATAGCCACCCTGGCCCTGAAGGCTGCGCTGACCCGAGCGGGGCGCAAGTTCACCGCGGCCTTGATAGCCACGCTGGCCCGAACGCGGAGCCGAAGAGCGCTGGCCATACGGCTGTGATTGAGAGCGAAGACGCGGCGTCACCTGCGTGGTATCGGCATCCGCATAGCCACCGCGAGAGCGTCCCGTAGAGGCACCACGGTAACCGCGATCGGAATAGCCGCCGTCGCCGTAGCCGGCACGAGGGTCACGCGCCACGCCTCGGGCAGCGGGAAGTGCACGGTCCTCGGGCATCGGCGTACTGCGGAACCGGTCACGCTGTGAGCGAATCTCCTCGCCCGAACCCGTCTCGGTAATATAACCGGCCTGCTGAGGACGCTGTCCATAGCGGGTCGAGCGACCACCCTGAACCATCAGAAAGCGTCCGTTATCGACCGACGAACGCGAGTTAACGTAGCCGGCAGCATCCTGAAAACGACCGCCCTGCTGCGAGGTCTCGCGTTCATATGCCATGAGGTCATCAAAATAAGCGTTGACGACCTCGCGCGGGTTAAGCCCCAAAAAGCGAGCATAGCTCGAAATCATGCCCTGCGCATAGCCGCGCGGGGGCATCGATGCAAAGTTACCGGTCTCGAAAAACTCGATGATCTGCGGCCTGATTTTGATGGTGTTGGCGACCTGCTGGATGGAAAGGCCCATCCGGCGACGCTGCTCGAGCAGCATGTCACCAAAGCGTGCAGCCATCAGAATCCTCCAAACTCACGATCTTCACGTGCCATCTCGGCGTCGACAGACTCCAACGCGGCGAGCCCCTCCTCGTCCAGCAGGACCTCGCGCGGCTTGGAACCATCGGGCGGGCCGACGACACCCTTTTCTTCCAGCATGTCCATAATACGCCCGGCGCGCGCATAGCCAACCTTGAGGCGGCGTTGCAGCCCAGATGTGGAGCCCAGCTGCGATTCCACCACAATATGGGCGGCCTCCCAGATAAGCGGGTCGTCATCTTGCGGCTCGGCAACGCCCGTGCGAACAATGCCGCCACCAGCCATGGACATGGAAGCGGGCGCCACGGCAGAGAGAATCTCCTCATGGTAGTCGGGCTCGCTTTGCGACTTAACGAACTCGACGATCTCGTTGATCTCGTCGTCCGAGACAAAGCAGCCCTGGATACGGCGGGGCTTGCCCCAGTCGACCTTGGAGAACAGCATGTCGCCCAAACCGGTGAGCTTTTCGGCACCCACCTGGTCGATGATGACGCGCGAGTCGATGCCCGTGGCGACGTTAAAGGCGATGCGGTTGGTGATGTTGGCCTTGATAAGGCCCGTCACCACATTGGAACTGGGGCGCTGCGTGGCCACGATAAGATGAATACCGGCGGCACGGCCCAGCTGGGCGATACGTACGATCGAGGCCTCGACATCCTTACCGGCGACCATCATCAGGTCCGAGAGCTCGTCAATGATGATGACCAGGTAGGGCATCTTTTGCGGCGGATTGTCGTAATGCTCAAACTCGCCGGCGGCCTGCTTTTCGTTGTAGGTCGAGATCTTACGCACGTTAAGACGCTCGAAGACCTTCAGGCGACGCTCCATCTCGGACACGGCCCATTGCAGAGCGCTCGCGGCCTGCTTGGGCTCGGTCACTACAGGCACGTAAAGATGCGGCAGACCGTTATAGCCCGCAAGCTCGACGCGCTTGGGGTCGACCATGATCAGGCGAACGTCCTCGGGAAGGGCGCGCATGAGCAAGGTCGTGATGATGGAGTTGATCATGACCGACTTACCGGAACCCGTGGTACCGGCGATCAGCAGGTGGGGCATCTTGGCAAGGTCGGCGACGACCGGCGTACCCTCGGCATCTCGACCGATGGCGAGCTCGAGCGGACCGCCCTTCACATAGGGAAGCACGTCGCCCAGGTTGACGTTCTGGCGCTTGCGATTGGGGATCTCGATACCCACAAGCGAGGTGCCGGGGATCGGGGCAAAGATACGCACCGACTGGGCAGCAAGCGATAGCGCGATATCGTCCTCGAGGCTCGAAATCTTGCTCACGCGCTCGCCCTCGCCAGGTTGCAGCTTAAAGGTCGTCACCGTGGGGCCGGCGATCCAGCCGACCACGCGGGCACTACGACCAAACTCCAGCAAGGTGGACTGAAGCGACTCGGCAGTCTGTTCCAGCTCCTTGTCAGAAGACGCGGAGGAAGCCGACTGCGGGTTGGCATGCAGAATCTCAAGTGGCGGAAGTTTGAGGCCGTCCTCTTCTTCGCCCTCGTTATCTGCGGCGCCGCCGTCCGCTCCCCCATCGCTAGCCGCAGCCGATTCGACAGCACTCAAGGCAGGCGCATCGGCAACCTTGGGATGCTTCAAGAAGTCGGGGATCTGAGGTGCTGCCGAGACAGGATTCACGGCAAACGGCGGCTCGGACTCGTCGATCTTATCGGGGTCGTCTTCCATCGAAAGCTGACCGGTTACCTGGTCGCGCTTTGCATGGCGACGCGGCAGCAAAGTTGTCTTTGCGGTCTCAATCGGAGCCTCGTCGTCCTCGTCATCGCCCTCGGTGAGCTCAATCTCGCTCTCGGACCAAGACGGGTCGGGCTCACTCGTATTGAGTTTGGGCGCAGCCTTGCCCTTCTTGGCATGGCGGCGCGGCAACAGCGTCGTCTTAGCGCGCTCAGCTTCCACGGCATCGGACACGTCGACAAACGGATCCTCGTCCTCGTCGTCATCGTCCAAAACCGGGTCCACATCGTTGCCCATGACCGTGGTCACGGCAGCATCGGAGCCCTTTTGACGAAGAATGCTCAGGTGAGGACGGGCAACGCCGGGCACCGACAGGGCCTCATCGTCACCCCACGGACTCGCGTTAACATCGGCACGACGGCGCTCGGCAAAATCGGCCGCACGGTCGCGAGCAGAGCGCAAAACGCCGCCCACCGAAAAGCCGATGATGACCAGGCCCACGACGACAAGGCCCAACAGGACCACCATCGCGATAGGCTTACCCAGGGCATTCTGCAGCGCACTCGCAATAAACGCACCAATGTAGCCACCCGAGGCGGACAGATTTTGCGGCGTGAACATAAGGTCGCACGAGTCGCTCGTACCTGGCACCATCAACGAAAGAATGGAGACGACGGCGATAAAGACCACGGCGCCGCCCGCAACAGAGCGCGCGTTGAGCGGCGAGTCCTCGCCTAAAAAGAGCGTGGCGGCAAACAGCAAAATGACGATCGGCAGCACGTAGGCGCCCAGACCAAAGCCCAAGTGGTAGAAACCGGCAACCGCAGCCGTAACGGGCGCAGTCGCCGGCGAAATCACGGCAATAAAGGACGCAATCGCCAAAACGGCAATGACCACGCCGGCGATATCGCGGTTGGCCGAGGGCTCGACCAAGGGCTCGAAATCATCGAACTCGGACTCGTGGCCCTTATTGGCACGCAGATGGGAACCGGCACCCTTAGCAGATGCCGGTTGGTTGTTGGCCTTATTGCCTTTGGCGTTTTGTGCAGATCCGCGCGCCAAACTAAACCTCCATGACGACCGGGATGATCATCGGACGAGTGCGCGTACGGCTCCAGATAAAGTTGGAGAGCGAGTCGCGCACGGCCTTGCGAATAGCATCGGAACCGCTGCTCGTAAAGCTGAACTTGCCCTTCTCGATCGTCTTCATGATGGACGCGGAGGCATCCTCGGAGAACTGGTCGTCGATGGCAAACGAGACGCCGCGGCCCGAGAACTCGATGGCCTCGATCTTCTTGTGCTTGAGCGAGACGATGGCAACAGCGGTAACCATACCGTCGTTGGCGAGCTTCTGACGATCACGCAAGACGATGGGGTCGGTATCGCCGATGCGCAGGCCGTCGACGTAAACGACACCGGACTCGACGGGCGTACCGCGCTTAACGATACCGCCGCGCATCTCGAGCGTGTCGCCGTTGTCGAGGATAAAGATATGATCGTCCTTGAGACCCATCTTGCGGGCCAGCTGGGCATGGGCGCGCAGATGCACGGCTTCACCGTGAACCGGCATAAAGTACGTGGGCTTGGCCATGGCCATCAGGAGCTTGAGCTCCTCCTGGCTACCGTGACCGGAAACGTGAACGAGAGCGCGGTTCTTATCCCACACGTCGCAGCCGAGCTTGGCCAGGCTGTTGACGACCTGCTGGACGGCCTTCTCGTTGCCGGGAACGGGAGTTGCCGAGAGGATAACGGTATCGCCCTCGTGGATAGAGAGCGTCTTGTGCTCGCCGTTGGCCATGCGGGACAGGGCCGACAGCGGCTCGCCCTGCGAACCAGTGCACATGACGACAATCTTGTCGTCAGGCAAATTATCGATATCAAAGGCATCGATAATATCGGCATCGTCGATGTTGAGGTAGCCCAGCTCGCGCGCCACGCGGGTGTTCGTGAGCATGGAGCGACCGGTCACAACGACCTTACGGCCGCACTTGCGGGCAGCATCGCAGATCTGCTGCAAACGATGGATGTGGCTCGAGAACGACGCTACGAACACGCGACCCGGGGCGTTCTTGATGGCGTGTAGCAAGTTGGGACCGACCTCGGCCTCGGACTTGGTAAAGCCGGGAACCGTGGCATTGGTGGAGTCGGAAAGCAGCAGGTCGATGCCCTGCTTGGCAAAGCGGCTGATAGCGGCATAGTCGGGCGTGACACCATCGATGGGCGTCTGGTCGAGCTTAAAGTCGCCGGTGTGCATAACGGTGCCCTGGTTGGTGCGAATGAACACGCCCAGAGCGCCGGGGATGGAGTGCGTCATCGAGAAGAAGTCGAGCGAGATGCCACCGAGGTTGACATGGCTGCCGCCCTTGACCTCGCGGAACTTGGGCGCGCGGATGCGGAACTCAGAAAGCTTGCCCTCGATAAAGCCAAGCGTCAGCTTGCTCGAAAAGATGGGCACCTTGTTGTTGAGGTCCTGTAGCAGGTACGGAAGCGAACCGGTGTGGTCCTCGTGGCCGTGGGTGACGACGATACCGCGGAGCTTCTCCTCATTCTCCAAAACATAGGTGTAGTCGGGAAGCACCAGGTCGATACCGGGCTGGGAGTCATCCGGGAACATGAGACCGGCGTCGACGAGCACCATGTCGTCGCCGCACTCGAAGACCGTCATGTTCTTGCCGATGCCGTCAAGGCCGCCGAGCGGGATGATCTTCAAGGGAGATGATTTTTTAGCTGCCATAGGTTCGTGTGGTTTCCTTTCTTCGAAACGGGTCTGGAACAACCGACGGGGCGCTTCTGGCAAACCGACCGTCGGGAACGTACAAACATGCATCACAGAGTCGATGCAATAACCACAGTATGATACCCATTTGCCCACCAACAGACCACCCATGCATCAAAGCCCCATCTGAACTGGTCCATCCCGCCGGTTTCCCGTGGGGCGGGCACTGATGAAGTTTCCTGCTCTACAGTCCTGCTCACGACGGAGGCCACATTAAGTGGCCTCCTGTTCGTGCGGAACTCGCGATAAACCTAAGCCGGTGTCCCCGCTCTCCCGGGGCCTGTGGTTACTTGGTTGTTGCATGCGGCTCGCTTTTCGGAACAGGGCTGATAATTCTAGATGCAAGGCGCTCTTGGTCGTTATGGGCCTGGGGCGTCTGTCTTATATAGGTAGATTCCTTGCGGGTTCGAATCCCTCCGCATGCCCACGAAAAAGCGCTCCAGGTTCATAAGAGCCTGGAGCGCTATGTTCTTTGGGGCTGGGACGGAGGGATTCGAACCCCCAACAGCCGGCACCAAAAACCGGAGTTCTACCGTTGAACTACGTCCCAATGTGTGGTGTTGCCCAAAAGCAACTCGTTTAGTTTACCTAATCTGCGAGGGCATCGCAAACGCCGTCGAGTAGGCGTACGGCGAGCGTCTGCGCGTCGCTGGCCGTGAAGGTGCCGTTGTAGCGCGTCATGCCCGTGAGCTCAATGCGGATGCGAGCCGGCTTCTGCTGCGAGGCGACATTGGCAGTGCGGATGCGCTGGGCCAGGTTGTGGCACTCGGCGAGGGCAATCGTGGCGCGCGGTGCGGCGTCGGCGGGCAGCTCGTCGCTTGCGATCTCGAGCACCAGGTCAACGTCGGTTGGGACCTCGGAGTCGCAGAGCATCATACCGCTGTTGTCGGTCGTTGCCGTGGCGATATTCCACATGCGCGACGCGACACTGCGTGCGATGGGGTCCTCGCCGATAACGGCAATCTGGAAGCGCTCGAGCACGTTGGCGGCGCGAGCAAAACCGATGCGGGACTCGGCTTCGGTGACCGAGGGCTTGCCCTCCCACACATGGTGCAGGCGGTTGATGTAGGCGTAGGTGTCCTGGAAGGCCATGCCGTCGGCAAACAGGCCGACATTTTCTTGGAACTGCTGCAGGGCGGCCTCGGTATGCGGACCAAAATAGCCGTCGTCTTCGCCACAGGCAAAGCCCAAAACGTTGAGAGCGCGCTGCAGGGCCTGCACATCGGCGCCATGGAAATTGGGCATGCGCAGATAGAGGGTGCGGTCGCCCAGCTTATACGAAGCGTCTACAAGGGCGCTCCAACAGGGGATATCGACGGCATGACCGGCAGCAAGGCCGCTGTTGAGCCTGAAGGTGCTGACGGCCTGCTCAGTGGTGGCTCCAAAGTACTTGTCGGTGACTTCGGCGGCATCAATCGTGTAGCCGAGCTGCAGGAGACGAGACTGCACGTCCTCGACGGCTGCTCCTTGCATGCCCGTTGTAATAGGTTCCATGAACGAACCCCTTTCGGCGTACCATTCGTACTATTTGAGCGTCTGTCGGATAGACAACGCAAAGGGATGCATAAACATACACTCAACAGTGTAGCAAGTTGTGCCTAAATACGCTGCTGACAGGTTTTATAACCCCCGTTAGTTAAGGCGCTCCACAAAGAAATCTGCCATGGAGAGGAACAACTCGCGTGCGTGCGGATCAAGCTCAACGTTCTCGATGGCCGCTTTGGCCTTAGCGGTCAGGTCGAGCGCGTAAGTGTGGGCGTAATCGATGGAGCCGGTCTCCTGGAAGATCTCCACGGCGCGTGCGAGCTGCGCGGGATTATCGGTGCCTGAGGAAAGAATCGCCTCGACCTCGTCGTGGTGGCGCTCATCAGAGAGGGCGTGTACGGCGACAAGCGTGCGCTTGCCCTCGGTGATGTCGGTGCGGAAATCCTTGTTGGCGGCTTCCTTAGTGCCGACAAGGTTGAGCAGGTCGTCCTGAATCTGAAAGGCAAGGCCCGTGTGCAGGCCAAAGGCGCGCAGCGCTTCGATTTGCTCATCGTTGCCGCCGCCGATAATGGCTCCGGCGGCAAGCGGCGTGGCTCCGCTGTAAAACGCGGTCTTGTGCGTCGCCATGTCCAGGTAGTCATCAACCGAGATATCAAAGCGCCCGTCACGGACCCAACCCAGGTCGAGCGCTTGACCCTCGATGGTGCGGACGATCATCTCGGTAAGCTCGTGGAGCACGCGCAGCTTCACGTCGGACTCCAGCGTGGGGTCGTCGAGAACCGTCTTGGTGACCATGGTGAGCGCCAGGTCGCCACAATTGATGGCGAGCCCCGTGCCCTCGGTAAGGTGCATGCAGGGCTTGCCTCGACGAAGCTGTCCGTTGTCGGCGATGTCGTCGTGGATCAGCGCGCCCGACTGGAAATGCTCGATGGCTGCCGCGGCACTGCGGGCGCTCTCAAAGCTACCGCCCACTGCGGTTGCGGCGAGCATGCAGATAAGCGGGCGGTGGCGCTTGCCGGCGTTGGCCGTAAAAGCCGAGAGCGGCGCGTACAGGTAGCGCTCGATATCGGCAGAGGTCGCCTGTCCGTCAAAGAACGTGGCCAGATAGTCGTTAATCTGGTCAAAGTGCTGGGCTAAAAAGCTGGTAAACGGACTGGACACGGGTTCTCGCATTCTTTCTGAGGTTGCATTGGTGCAATATGCAGACAACATATTGCCACATCAGGGCGTTTGGCGCGGCAGTTTTGGCGATTTAGGACAACGGGCGTGCGTTTGATGGAGCGCGCCTAAATCAGCCTAAAATGCTCGAGCGCCGCAACGACACCGTCGTGATCGACGGTGTCGGTCACGTAATCGGCCTTATCCTTGAGATAGTCCGGTGCGTTGCCCATCGCAATGCCGACATCGACGGCGTTCATCAGCGAGACGTCATTGCTGGCGTCGCCAATGCCGTATACGGTTCCGTGGTGGGGGTCGAGGGCGTCGAGTACAGACTGGATGCCCCCGCGCTTCGTGCATTCGCGGGGCGAGATTTCGGTTACCTCGAGTTCGAGCTCGTTAAAGCACAGCAGCGGCTCAAGTGCCTTATCTTGAGCGATGTGGTTGGCGAGCGATGTAGACATCAAGATCTTGTAGACACTGTAATGTTGCAGCTGCGTGACTGCGTCGCCCAGGGTGCGCGCGTATCCGGGAGCATCGGGGACATCGGCACTCATGCGCACGACGCCGTTGAGGCCCTCAAAGCGGATGACCTCGCCCGATTGCTCAAGGTAGGGGGCAAGACGCTGCAGCATACTGGGCGTCATCGACAGATCGCGAATTGCGTGTCCGTTGATCTCGGCGTAACCGCCCGCAAGACAGACGATGCCGGTCCAAGGCAGCTCAAGAAGTTTGGGGTGGATGCAGCTGAGGGTACGTCCCGTGCAGATAAAGGCCATGTTGCCGTTGGCGACAAACTCGCGGATTGCCTGCGAAACCGCCTCGTTGGGATAGGGGGAGAGGTCCCGCTCGTCTTCGGGAAGGTCTTGGGCGAGCCTGGGGTCTTGCCAGGCGAGCGTTCCGTCGATATCGAAGAAGCAAATATCGCCGCGCTTATGGGCTGCGCTGGCGGCAGGGGAGGCCGAGGTGGTGGGCACAAATTCCGGCTCGAGGCCCATGATCTGGTCAAAATGCTCTTTAACGCGGGGAACGGAGATGCCGATGACCACC
>URGY01000058.1 GCA_900547505.1 uncultured Collinsella sp. | reverse complement strand
GAGATGCAGCGTAGTCTCGTGGGCTCGGAGATGTGTATAAGAGACAGGTTCATTCTCGCCGCGTTCTTCTCCCCCATCGTCACCATCGTTTCCAGCGCCGCCACCTGCGGTGCTCTGGTCTACGTCGGCTACCTCATGATGAGCGAAGCCTCCGAGATCGACTGGTCCGACGTGTCGCAGGGTTTCCCGGCGTTCATGATTGTCGCCGGCGTGCCCTTCACCTACTCCATCTCTGCCGGCATCGGTCTGGGCTTTATCGCCTACGTGGTCGTCGCGCTCTTTAAGGGCGAGGCCTCCAAGATCAAGCCGCTCATGTGGATCGCAGCCCTCGCCTTCCTCGTCTACTTCTTCGTGGCGTAACGGCATAGTCTGCTAAAGCAAAACAACAAGGCGCGGAATCGCATCGAGCGGCTCCGCGCCTTTCTTTTAGCGTCTGCCCCCGTGCCAGCGTGCGACAATTGAGGCTGTCAATATCACAACACCGAGAGAAGCCTGCCTTGGAAGCGCATCATAAGCAGGTAACCGTTTATTCAGAGCGTGCGGAAGGCGCGCCCGTCATCTATCTCCCCGTGGTTATGGGCGACGGTAGTGAAGTCTACGAGCGCTGCCGAGAGCTCGACTGCCCGCCGTTCACCCTTGTCGCCATTGGAGGGCTCGATTGGAATCGCGAGCTGAGCCCCTGGGCATGCGATGGTACCGTACGCGATAGCGAGCCCTTTGGCGGACAGGCTGCTGGTTTTCTTGACGAGTTGTTGAAGCAGATAATCCCCCAGGCCGAATCATCGCTCCCGCAACCGCCTGCCTGGCGCGGCGTTGCCGGCTACTCGTTGGCGGGTCTTTTTGCACTGTGGGCACTTTGGCAAACAGATGTCTTTGAGCGCGCAGCGAGTGCATCGGGGTCGCTGTGGTTCCCCGGCTTTATCGACTACGCGCGCGAGCGCACGATGACGGCTACGCCCGACGCCGCCTATCTGTCGCTCGGTAAAAAGGAAACCAAGACGCCCAACCGCATGATGCGGCACGTACTCGACGATACGCGCGCGATGGAAGAGCTGTTTATCGAGCGCGACATCCCAACAACGCTGGAGCTCAACCCCGGCAATCATTTTGCCCAAACTGACCTGCGCATGGCGCGCGGCATCCACTGGATACTGACGCATTAAAAATGGCGTCCACGCGTACATGCGCATGGACGCCATTTTTTGATTTAGCTGAACACAACTACTATTCGACAGTCTCCTCGAGTTTAGATACGGCGGGCGTCGAGGATTGGGACATGGAAGTCCTTTCATGATGGAAGGGCGATCAGGCATATCGGATAACCTGCCCGATCGATACGATCCGAACCATTGTACGTGATACGCCATGTCTCGCACGCGCCGTCACCTGCAAACGGTAGCGTTACTTCCAAACGCGCTCGGCAATGCGCTTGACCAGCGCGATCTTCGCCCACTGCTCGTCCTCGGTCAGCTTGTTGCCAATCTCGCAGCTGGCAAAGCCGCACTGGGGCGACAGGTACAGATTCTCGAGCGGCACATACTTTGTGGCCTCGTGGATACGTTCGACGATAACGTCTTCGTCCTCAAGCTCAGCCGCCTTTGTAGTGACCAGTCCCAGCACCACCTTCTTGCCGGGGGCAACGTACTTGAGCGGCTCAAAGCCGCCGGCGCGGGGTGTGTCGAACTCCAGATAGAACGCATCGACATTCTCATGTGCGAACAGGTACGGCGCGATGGGGTCGTAGCCGCCCTCAAAGGCATAGGTGGAATGGTAGTTGCCGCGGCACACGTGCGTGTTGATAACCAGATCGTCGGGCTTGCCCTCGATGGCGGCGTTGTTGAGCGCCACGCCCAGCTCGCTTACCTTTTGCAGGTCGACCGGGCTCATGCCGGTCTTGGACACAAAGTCGGTATCGCAATAGATGCCCCAAGTGCAGTCATCAAATTGGATGTTGCGGCAGCCCGCGGCATACAGGTCGGCAATCACGGTGCGGTATGCTGCGGCAATGGCATCGGCGAGCTCTTCGTCGGTCTTATAGACGGCACGCAGGCTCTCCTGCTGGCCATCACAGCGGTCGAGTGTGACTTCGGAGAACGTCTGGATCGGCGCCGGAATGGTCTGGCGCGCGATCTGGCCCTCACCCTCGAGCGACTTGACAAATTTGAAGTGCTCGACGAACGGATGGTTCTCGCCGCTAATGGGACCGGTTACCGCGGCGGTGTCGGCGGTAGTCTCCTCATCGTGAAACATGTAGCCCGTGCGCGAGGCGCGGCGCTCAATGCCGTTGAGTCCCCACATAAAATCGAGGTGCCAGTAGCTGCGGCGAAACTCGCCATCGGTAATCACCTGCAGGCCGGCAGCCTTCTGCTTGGCCACTAAGTCGCGGATGGCCTCGTCCTCGACGGCCTTAAGGCCGGAAGCGTCGAGTTTACCCGCGACATAGGCGGCACGGGCATCCTTTACAGCCTGCGGACGAAGAAAACTGCCGACGATATCGGCGCGAAACGGCGCGTTCGGTTGAATCGAAGTGCTCATAGATATCTCCCTTTGCATTGGTTGCTTTACTGGGACAGAGTATGAGCGCTCATATGGTCATCGTAAAATATACGTTTATAACAGTTTGATATAGATGCTTCCTATATCAGTCTGGACTGTCATAAAGAGACTTGAACCGTGCGGAGCACAGCAGCCTAGATATGCTGACGAATCGCGTCGATATAGGCCCGACCGTAGCGCGTGAGCGTCGTGTTCTTGCGCGTGATGATGCCAATCTCCATGTACTCGTCCACGTCGAGCGGAATCGAGATAATGCCGGGGCCGTTGAGCTCGTGGCTGATCACGCCCGAGCATACCGTGTAGCCGTTGAGGCCCATGGCCAAATTGAACAACGTCGCACGGTCGCGCACGCGGATATTTTTGCGACGCTCGAACGTCGAGGTCAGCTCCTCGGAATAGTAAAACGAGTTGTAGCTGCCCTGCTCGTAGGACAGGAACGGGTAGTCTTCCAGATCCTCGAGCGTCACGCTCGAGCGGCCCGCCAGCGGATGGTCGGCGCAGACGAAGACATGCGGCGTGGCGCAGAAGAGCCCTTCGAACACGAGCTCGTTGGCGGCAAGCATGCGCTCGATGACCTCGCGATTGTGCTCCGACAGATACAGGATGCCGAGTTCGCTTTTCATATGCGCGACATCCTCGATAATTTCGTGGGTCTGCTCCTCGCGCAGGGTAAAGTCGTAGCGCACGGCATCGAACTCGCGGATCACATCGACAAACGCATTAACGGCAAAGGAATAATGCTGGCAGCTCACACTAAAGTGCGGCACCTGCTCGGACGTACCTTTGTACTTGCCCTCGAGCAGGTCGGCCTGGTCGAGCACCTGGCGCGCGTACCCCAAGAAGGTCTCGCCTTCCTCGGACACAATGACACCCTTGTTGGTGCGCTCAAAGATATGCACACCCATCTCGTTTTCGAGATCGCGGATCGACGCGGTAATCGAAGGCTGCGACACAAAGAGCCGGCGCGAGGCCTCGGTGATGCTGCCGCATTCGGCAACTTTGACGACATATCTGAGTTGCTGGAGCTTCATGGCTTTCTCCCTAGACGTTTGTGACGTCGAAACCCGCCGTGTCCATTTGGCTCATAAACGACGGCATCTCCCCCGTCGCGGCGCAGGCGGCAATCTGATGCAGAGCCCCGGCAACCGCATCATCTGCCGCAGCGCCGATATGCCAGCGTGCGGCAGCCGTGACGGCCTCGTTGGCATTGGCGACTGCAACGGAGTTGGGAACGGCATCGATCATGGGCAAATCGTTATCGGAATCGCCGAATACGGCCACCTCGTCGGGCATCAGGCCCAAAGCACGCGCCAGCTCCTGCGCAGCGCAGCCCTTGTCCCAACCAGCCGGAAGAATGTCGAACAGGCGCACTCGGTTGTTGGGAAACACAAGCGAGAGTTCCGGCACCTCAGCGGCAACGCGCTCACGTAGCTCCGCGAGCTCCTCACGCGAACGGGCACTCCAGATATTCGCCTTGTATACCGGGGCATCATCGACAACAGGACGGCACGGGGCCTCTTCGCCTTTGAGCCATGCGTTGCCGCCCGACTCCATGGCGCGACGAACGCGCTCGGGATCACTCGTCACACAATAGGCATCGTTATTCCAAAAGTCATCGCCCAGGCTGTAGACTTTCAGATACGTATCGTCGGTCTCTTGCTCCAAGTAGTCAGCCAAGCGCATCAGGGCGGCGTTGTCGGTCGCATGCGAGGCCACCACCTCGCCGTCCACAAACATGACCTGGCCGTTGCAGAACGCACCGGTCGAAAAGCACTCGGAACAATTTTTGAACATCCAGCCCATCGCGGACGGTTGGCGACCCGAAACCGGGCCAAAGTGCAGACCCGCCGCCTGCATGGCATGAATGCCCTCGATGGCGTAGTCGCTGGCGCCGTCATGCCCGGCCGGAATCAGCGTATCGTCCATATCGGTCAGCACAAGTTTAATCATAAGGTCCCCCGTCATTTTCACCGTAACCATTGTAACGACCTACCAATAAGGGACGGGTTTATTTTGGCAGGTTTTATCTGGGAAAATACCGCGCCCCAGTTGCCACCTGCCAAAATAAACCTGTCCCTTTTTGGCAGGTGCGCTAGTATAGGGAGCAACAGATTCGATGCGGGAGTGCCGGCGGTGCAAACCACAAGGCTGAGAGGGCATGGGGCCCAATCCTTTGAACCTGTCAGTTAATGCTGGCGTAGGGAGCATGCCGCCTTTACAGGGGCGCTGTCTATGCACAGCGCCCCTTTTCTATGCCAAGGAGGCATGTGCAGTGATCAATTCGGAACAGCTCAAGCAAAACGTAGTCAAGGCCGCGGAGGAGATTCGCGCCACGAATCCGATGGCCGGCTCCATCACCAATACGGTGACGATTGATTTTGTCGCCAACGCACAGCTCGCCGTGGGCGGATCGGCCGCCATGGTCTACCTGCCCGACGAGGGCGAGGCGCTCGTTGCCGGCGGCGGCGCCATCTATCTCAATATGGGAACGCTCTTCCCCATCTACGAGCAGACGATTCCCCGCGCAGCCAAGGCGGCGCATGACGCCGGCAAGCCCTGGGTGCTCGACCCGGTGGGCCTGGGCATCGGTAGCCTGCGCACCCAGCTGGTAAACGAGCTCAAGCAGTACAAGCCCGCCATCGTGCGCGGCAACGCCTCCGAGATCATCGCGCTTGCCGCCCTATGGAACCTTGAGGGTGAGGCAGCCGACCTCAGCCGCGCCCGCGGCGTCGACACCACCGACACCGTTGATGCCGCCCGCGATGCCGCTGTGGCGCTCGCTCGCTACACTGGTGGCGCCGTAGTTGTCTCGGGCGAGGTTGACCTGATCACCGACGGCACGACCGTGGCCAAGTCCCATGGCGGCAGCCCGCTCATGTCCAAGATCACCGGCTGCGGCTGCTCGCAGGGCGGCGTGCTGGCCGTGTATGCCTGCGCCGGCGACCCGCTTACGGCAGCCATCTGCGGCACCGCGGTCTACAACGTTGCCGGCACGCGTGCCGCCGCTGTCGCCGATGCCCCGGCAAGCTTTAAGGTCGCCTTTATCGATGAGCTCTACCGCGCGACCGCCCAGGACATCGCCGACAACCAGCTCGAGCTCGAGGAGGCATAAGCCCATGTCCGAGTCCGCAACCAGCGCCGGCATGAACACGTTGGTCGCCGTGGCCATTGCCCCGTGCGGTACGGGCGACGAGCTCTCCGCCGAGGTCGCCGAAGTCGTGCGCGTCATTCGCGAGAGCGGCCTTCCCAACCGCACCACCTCGATGTTCACCGAGATCGAGGGCGACTGGGACAAGGTTATGCAGGTCGTACGCGATGCGACCTTTGTGTTGGCGAGTAAGGGCATCCGAACCGAAGTCGTACTCAAAGCCGATATTCGACCCGGATTTACCGACACCATGACCGGCAAACTCGAGCGCATGGAAGCGCAGATCAAAAAGCAGGAGGAAGCACGATGAGCATCCGCGACAACCTTGATATCTCGGCCTATCTGGTACTCGGCCCCGAAAACACGCTCGGGCGCCCCGTGGGCGATGTGGTGGCCCAGGCGCTCGACGCAGGCTTTACCTGCATTCAGGTGCGCTCCAAGGTGGCAAGCGCCCGCGAGATCATCGCGCTGACTGGCGACGCCGCGCAGGCAATCGCACAGGCCGGCAAGACCGGTCAGGTCGCCTTGCTGATCGACGACCGCCTGGACTGCGTACTCGCCGCGCGCGAGCAGGGTATTGCTGTCGATGGCGTGCACGTGGGTCAGAGTGATATTCCCGTCGAGGTCTGCCGCAAGCTTCTGGGCCCCGATGCCATCGTGGGCCTTTCGGCCCGCTGCGAGGAGATGCTCGAGTACGTCAAGACCGCCGACATGAGCCTAGTCGACTACCTGGGCATCGGCCCGCTCCACGAGACTGAGACCAAGCGCGATTGCGGACGCGCAGCCGATGGCTCCATCATCACCAAGAGCTTTGAGGACCTGGCCGCCCTCCACGCGGCAAGCCCCGTGCCCATCGTGGTGGGCGGCGGCGTCAAGACGGCCGACCTGCCGCAGCTCAAGGCCACCGGCGTCGATGGCTTCTTTGTGGTGAGCGCCGTCTGCAGTGCCGACGACCCCTACGCCGCCGCCAAGGAGCTTGTCGACACCTGGCAGCAGGCATAAGTCTAGGCCGAGCAGCCGATCCGCAGCCTCATATCTTCAATAGCGGAAAGCGCATCCCAGTTTGGACCTCCATTCTGGGATGCGCTTTCCATATGCGACCCTTACCCCGCCAGATACGCTTCCAACGCCGGCAAAGTCGCCTCCGCATCGCGACGACCGATCTGATAGATGCGCTCAAGCTCATCCGGTTCGCGGCACAGCGACGGCACCTTCACCGATTCGCTCGGCCGCACCACAAAGATTTCGCCGGCAGCCTCGCGACGCGCCAGGTCATCGAGCGTGGCATTGTAAACCTCATGCCGATGCTCAAGCGCTGCGACAAACTCCGGGTAGTGACGGAACACGCGACGCAGCATGGGCATCACGCTGTTGGGCTGCTTCACAAAGCCCGCCGGCTGCGTGAGTACCACGATATTGCGGTCATACCCCTGTGAAAACAACCAAGCGCTGGGAATGGAATCGGCCACGCCACCATCAAGATACTTATGTCCGTCAATAGCAACGGGACGCGTCGCCACAGGAATAGCCGACGACGCCCGGATCCACTCGATATCGCGCTCATCGCCATAAGGCAGGTCATGGTAGACGGCCTTGCCCGTCTCGATATCAGTACACACGCACGTAAACCGCATGGGGCAGGCGCGATATGTCTCCAGGTCGATGGGATCGCGCTCGATGGGCACCTCGTGATAGGCAAAATCGGCATTGAACATATCGCCAGTTCGCAGCCAGCTGGTCACGCTTGCATAGCGCTTGTCGGCACAATAGGCCTTGTTGTAGCGAATGGCACGGCCGATCTGGCGCGATTTAAAGTTGTATCCAAACGCCGCGCCCGCCGAGACACCCACCATATGGTCGCAAGTTAAGCCGCACTCCATCCATACGTCGAGCACGCCCGCCGTATACATACCGCGGTAGCCGCCTCCCTCGAGCGCAAGCCCCACCGTGTGCATCGTATCTGGCTGCGCCATGCGACCATCTCCGTTTCTGCGTTTTAAACCGAGACGAGTATACCCGTCAACATATATCGTCTCAGTTGCATTTTTCATCGAATATCGCATTGTGGTGACGCTCGACAAGTACATTTGGCAGATTGTGCCCGTCGACGGCAATCATGGCCGCAGCACGCAAATCATTTCATCGATGCTCGAGATGGCGTATTCGCTCCATCCGCCCGTCGTGGTCGAAGGCGTCGAGACAAATGAGCAGGCGAACATGCTACGACAAATGGGCGCCCGCTACGCCCAGGGCTTCCTCTACTACCGCCCCATGCCGGCGAAAGATTTTGAGGTATTGCTCGATGGTGGCAATAACAATTGATACGCTCGCGCGCAGAACGCTACCGTTAAGGGACATGCTTGTCCCCATTGGCTAACTTGTATTCCCAAATCGAGTTGAATTGGGGATATGATACAGACCACTGTCTCGCCCAAGGAGGTTATGCATCATGAACGAGTCCTATCGCCTGGGCGAGCAATCGGTTATTACCTATCTTCAGCGACTTGCGAATGGCGTCTCGACCGCCGAGCTCGATGTTGCCGCGCTGCCCACAGAGCTGCACGCCATTGGTGAGCAGCTGCAGAAGACGCACGCTATCCTGCAACAAGAGCGGCAGCTGCTTGAGCGCAACGTCTATATCGATCCGCTCACCAACTTGGGCAACCGTGGCGGACTCGACCGTCACGTCGAGCAACTCTGGCGCACAGGCGACCCCTTCACCTGCGCCTATATTGACATCGACCACCTTAAGCACTGCAACGATAAGTTTGGCCACGCCGAGGGCAATCGCTATATTCTGAGCATCTGCCGCGCGCTCACTGAAACAATGGAGCACGATGAGATGCTGTTCCGCATCGGTGGAGACGAATTTGTACTCGTGTCCCCCACGACAGGCGAAGCCGAGCTCGAGCAGCGCCTTGAGCGGGTACGCGCCGACCTTATCGAGGCGACATCAGACGATAAAGCGCCCATGATCTCTAGTTTTAGTTTTGGCTGCTCGCGCGTCGACCCGCTTGCAGGCGACACGCGCCGCCAGATGACGATGGATGCCGATCGCAAGATGTATCGCTATAAGCTTATGCATCGTGTGCAGCAACCGAAAGACAGTGACGCGCCGCAACAGCCAATCGCCGAGCAGTTTCCGTGCAACGACCGGGTGTTCCAAGCAATCTCTATGAGCTCCGAGACGCGCTACCCGTTTATCCTCAATCTCGATACGGGCGAATCGCAATGGTCGGTCAACGCCGTGCGCGATTTTGACCTGCCTTCCCAGCACCCATTTAACTCGGTCGATATGTGGCTTGCCCGCGTCCACCCCGAGGACCGCGACAATGTGCGCGCCGAGCTCGATATGGTGGTCAACGGCACGTGGCACTTCCACTACATGCAGTACCGCGTGATGGACGCCACCGGAGCGTACGCGCTTTGCGACTGTACGGGCTACCGCTTGGACGGCACCGATACCGAGCCTAACATGTACGTGGGCATTATCGTCAACCGAAGCCTAGCGGATACGACCGACTCGGTAACGGGCCTGGGCGATATTCACGCCCTGGTCAACGCTATTGCAGAGATGCGCCGCGTGGCGCGCAAGGCAGGCTTTATCGCCATTAAGGTCGACGATATCGCCGAGGTCAATGCCCGCTTTGGATTCGATGCAGGCGACCGCGTGCTCACCGAAAGCGCCGCCTGCATCATGGATTGTTCGCGCGGCAAGGGCCGCCTGTTCCGCTCGACGGGACCAATGTTCGTGGCACTCTTCGATGAGCTCGGCCCCGAGGCAATCGATGAGCTCGCAAGCGAAATCGAACGATTCCTGGGCTCTCCCGTGCTCATCGGCTCGCTCGAATATCAGCCGCCCATTCGCGTGGCCACGCTCCATCTGGACGGCGTCGACCGACAGCCCGTTTCCATTCTGAACGAGCTCAAAGCGCGTCTTAAAGAGGCGCCGCAAGTACCGGGCACCAAGCTGGACTAGCGCTGCGGGGCGTATTGTGAAACACAAGCCGCTTCACATCACGCCTGAGCCATCTACCCTCTCGTGCGATAATCCTCCGCAGAAGTCACCGACAGCAGAGGGAGTTTGTGATGAAGGTTCTTTTAGTCAATGGCAGCCCCAAGGCAAACGGCAACACTGCCCGCGCACTCGCCGAGATTGCAGAACAGCTTAAAGCCGAGGGCATCGATACCGAGGTGTTTCAGCTGGGCGCCAAGCCCATTCGCGACTGCATCGGCTGCGGTCAGTGCGGCAAGCTTGGCGGTCGCTGCACCTTTGACGACGACGTAGTCAACGAGCTCATCGCTGCCGCCGAACAAGCCGACGGTTTTGTCTTTGGCTCACCCGTCTACCTGTCTCTTATACACATCTGACGCTGCCGACGAATAGCCTTGTGTAGAT
>URGY01000057.1 GCA_900547505.1 uncultured Collinsella sp. | reverse complement strand
AAGAGCGTTGCTGCCTAGGCTAGCCCCTTGTCACACAAACTACCGAAGCCTCGGAAATTTTCTAATTGCCTAGCATCCTTTCCTCCTTGGAGGCTTCGCCTACCCCAGCGAGCGGTTGAGGGAGCCGAGCTCGTCGTTGCCCATGGTGCGCCACATTTGGAAGATGCAACCGCGTGCCAGGAAAAAGAAGCCGTTGTCGACCAGTTGAACAGCGGCATCTGCCAGCTGATTCGTCACGGCGGACACTGGCGGCAGCTCGAGTCCAGCCTTGCGAATGGTCTCGACCGCTTCCTCGAACGTCGGAGGCTCGCTGACGCCCATCTCGTTCATAAGGCCCTGCATTTCTTCCAGCGCGCTGCTGCCCGATTCCTCACCGCGCGGCACCAAACGGTAACAAGCCAGCGCCAGGTCGAGCTGATCGCAATTCCAATAGGCAAACGCCAAGCGATAGAACAGGTAGCCGATTGCAGAACGATCGCTGGCAATACGTAGGCCGTGGCGTGCCACCTCGATAATCTCGTCAAAGCGCTCCAGACGCGCGAGCACGTTGATGAGCGCAAAGTGCGATTGCATGGACGAGCGCGCCAGATCGTAAAGATGGCGCACCTCGGGCAGCGCTCGTTCAAAGTCCTCTTGCTCGGCGTAAAAGCTGCAAATCTCGTGCTGGGCAAAATACAGCGCATCGGGCGCACGTAGGATTCGCACAGAGCGGTCTTCTTCCAACACCGGTAGCACCATGCGCACCAGCTGGTTATCGCAAAACAGCGTTTGAACCGGGCCCGTCGCCAAAAGCTCGGCGACGGCGCACTTAGCCTCCAACTCCTCGACAAGACGGGAAAAGCCTTCAAAAGCACCTGTACGGTCGACTTTTGCCTGCTCGCGCAATTCAACAACACGAGCCACGTATGGGTCGTCGTCCTCTTCCATGACCTCCAACTCGTCAGCCGTATCGGCAAGCAGCAGATCGCGCAGCGCCGGCGTCAGCGTGCGATGGTCATCACGCGGACGAGCATGAACCTCCGCAGGCTCAATCGTCTCCGGAGCGGTTGACTCATACGCCTCAAGCACACGCTTGCACGGCATATCGTCCATATCCATGCTCTCAAGATCCTTGGCGACAGGCACGCAATCGGCCAGATAGGCCGCGCGCCCAAAGGAATACGTTGCGACAACGCGCTCGCCCTGCTCACTGTCGGGAGCAGCAATCTGCACATAGCAGCGCGTGATGCAGGTGCCCGCGGCAAAACACGCTGCCGCAAGCGTAAGCGCCACGCGCGCGTCGTGCTCCGCGGCCCAAATCGCACATGCGTCCTCGTCCAACTCGCGCCAGGCGTCATCTTGAGCGTCGTATTCACGTTGCGGCATGGCATCCACAACAGAGCGTCCAAACCGAACGAGCATAATCCCCTCGGCAACGTTTGCACGATAGGTATAGTCGAGCCGCGTGACCACGTTAAGCGCCTCGACAATACGCGCGAAGCGAGTACGCACATCCCACTCACCGCCCGGCTGGCAAGCCACCGTACCTGGTTTGCCCCACGGGTTATCGCTCGAGGCCGTATCGAGCAGTCGGGGAACATCGTTGGTCGTCTTGGCGATATGCCACGAATCAAAGAGCGCGCAGCCCTCAAGGCTCGGCGAGGATGCCGCAGGGACCAATCCGGCCCCGATGCGCTCAAGGATGCCGGAGAGGCGGTTGAGACGGCACTCGATGGCAAGCAGCATGTCAATCTCGTCCTGGTCTAGCAGGCTACGATCAAAATTGAGATAGAACAGCTTTGACCGGTCGATGCGAGCCAGGCTCATTTCGGACTTGGCGGCAATGGTGCGCAGACGGGGCAAGTCGACCTCGCTCATAAGGGCGGCGGCATAGCGCTCGATACCGCTCGGATTCTCGGCATGGTCAACGCGGTAAAGCAGCGTCTCGATAGCATCGGGGAGCGGTGACGTGTTAAAGCCCAAAAACACCTCGACCGGCTCGGGCAACTTTACGAGCTTGATCTTGTCGACAACATTTTGCATGTCCGCATCGAGACCGTCGACGCCCGCCGTGTTCGCAATAGCACTTTCGGAGTTGGCAAATATCACGTAGCGCAAGAACATCGATGCCATGAACTCGCCGTAAGGAAGGGTGCGGGTCGAATTCCATGTTTCGTGGTCGGACTGCTCGCGCATGGGGCCTTCGGGAGAGCCGACGGTTCGCGCGCACGCGCGCATTGTGCCGTTGGCTCCCCTTACCATAATCTCACCAATACTGGAATCCGACTCGTCAAGGACTAGTTCCATGTCGGGATCGTTGGGCAGCGGAGCCTCGCTAACGGGGCGGTCCACCTTGTACACCTCACCCGAAACGCTTACGTAGCCCAAAAGCGACACATGACTTTTGCCAACGAATTCGACGACATAACAAGATTCATGCTGATCCTCGCCAAAGAGTTTCCAGACCACGCCATATGAGCGTCCCGCAGGCTGCTCGGGCATCACCGAAAAGCGCTTTTTGGGATCGAGAAACCTGAGCTTGTATGTCGGACGCTCTGCCACGAAGTATCACCCTGATCGGTCGCTTGAAGAAGGAGTGGTCGCGAATAAGTCGCGACATCTACTCGGAATCTTACACGAGTCGACAGGAAATAGTCCGCTTTACGCTCGTGCCTCGACCGAGGCTCGAATCCATGCAGTGTTTACGTAAAAGAAAAGCCCCCGTTGCCGGGAGCTTTAATCTCAAATGGTGCGGCGTATAGGATTCCGCGCATCCGCTGCGCGGATCCGCACCGGCTTCGCCCGCCTGCCGGCGCGCTCGCCCGCGGGCTAAAAACGCTCCGCGTTTTCTTTACGCCCGCGCCTCGACCGAGGTTCGAATCCATGCAGTGCTTACGTAAAAGAAAAGCCCCCGTTGCCGGGAGCTTCAATCTCAAATGGTACGGCGTATAGGATTCGAACCTATGACGTTCTGATTCGTAGTCAGACCCTCTATCCAGCTGAGGTAACGCCGCAGCGCAAGACATATAAAACCACTTTAGCTTATTGGAGTCAAGCACAATCTCAAACTTTTTTGTGGAACGCAGTTTTGTCATGCTGCTCCGCATATACCGCCGTTCCCCGTACGATCGATTGGCTTTTCGATCACGTCAAATTTAGTATCAAGTTCCCTCAGGAGCGATCTCACCCGCTGGGCACAATCATAATCGGCAAACGAGATGCTCAGCATGCGCGCGACCTGGTTGGAAGTCCCAACTCCATAGAAGTGCTCCAACGCCACAAGCCCCTCGTGCGTCACAAAGGTCTCGACCACATGCGGCGACTCCTCAAAGCACCATTGTGTCAACGGACCCTCACTCGTCTGCCGAACCACCAGGCCGCCCATGCCAGACGGCTCACACGTTACAAGCAGGTACTCCCCGCCCTCGTCGCTCTCAAACAAAACCACCCGATCATCAAACAGCTCCATCGCGTCCCCTTTCTCTCGCTCTTATTTAGCAAAAGCATAGCAGGTAGATGGCTGTATACAGAACAGTTGTTCGTGTGTTTTCTATCGAGCTGTCCGCACGGCATGGTATGGACCTACGCACGAAATAGGGCGCCCCCGAAGGAGCGCCCTTGCATATCCCCTATGCAGGCAAGTTACGCGACCGGCTCGATCTTCTCGAGACCGCCCATGTAAGGACGCAAAACCTCGGGGATCGTGATGGTGCCGTCGGCGTTCTGGTAGTTCTCCAGAATGGCGGCCATGGTGCGGCCGGCCGGCAGGCCGGAACCGTTGAGAGTGTGCAGGTAGCGCGAACCCTTGAAGTTCTCGGGGTCGCGATACTTGATATTGGCGCGGCGAGCCTGGAAGTCACCGCAGTTGGAGCAGGAGCTGATCTCCTTGTAGGCGTTGTAGCTCGGCAGCCAGACCTCGACGTCGTAGGTCTGACGGGCAGAGAAGCCCAAGTCGCCGGTGCACAGGCTAATCACGCGATACGGAAGGCCCAGCTGCTGCAGCAGGTACTCGGCCTCGGCGGTCATGCTCTCGAGCTCCTCGTCGGACTCCTCCGGCTTAGCGAACTTGACCATCTCGACCTTGTCGAACTCGTGCTGACGAATGATGCCGCGGGTGTCACGACCGGCGGAACCGGCCTCCTCACGGAAGCAGGGGGTGAAGGCGGTGTAGCGGCGCGGCAGGGTGTCGGCATCGAGGACCTCGCCGGCGTGCAGGTTGGTAAGCACGACCTCGGCGGTGGGGATCAGGAAGTTGTCACCCGAGACGTGATAGGCGTCGTCCTCGAACTTGGGCAGCTGACCCGTGCCAAACATGGTCTGACGCTTGACGACGATGGGCGGCCACCACTCCTTAAAACCACGGCTGGTGTGCGTATCGAGGAAGAAGTTGATGAGGGCGCGCTCCAGGCGGGCGCCGGCGCCACCGAGAACGGTAAAGCGGCTGCCGGAGAGCTTGTTGCCACGCTCGAAGTCGAGGATGTCCAGATCGGTGCCCAGATCCCAGTGCGGCTTAAAGTCGAAGTCGAACTCGCGCGGGGTGCCCCAGCGGCGACGCTCGATGTTCTCGTCCTCGTCCTTACCGTACGGCGTGGCCTCGCAAGGAATGTTGGGCAGGTGAGCCATGAAGTCGTACTGCTCCTGCTCGAGGGCGGTACGACGCTCGGCCAGACCGTCAATCTTCTCGTTGACGGCGCGCACGGCCTCCTTGGCGGCCTCGGCCTCGTCCTTCTTGCCCTCCTTCATCAGGGCGCCGATCTTCTTGGACTCGGCATTACGCGTAGCCTGGAGCTCCTCGACCTCGGTGATGACGGCACGGCGCTCGTCGTCGAGCTCAAAGAACTTCTCGCGATCCCAAGACGTCTGGCGGTTAGCCATGGCGACATCGATGGCATCGGGATTCTCGCGAACAAACTTGATATCAAGCATTAGATCCTCCGGCGATATACATTCCATTTAGGTTGCAACCTTGTACATGTATGGGCAAGTATATACTTATGAGCGTTTACGACCCAACTCAACTACGCAAGAAGGCACCCAATGGACGCAGTTTTTTCCTTTTTGTTTGGCACCCGCACCGGTTTTGCCATCCTTTTCGCCGGCGGCATCCTGTTATTTGCGATTCTTGCCTTTGTAATGGAGAAGCGTACCCATAAGATGTACGTCGACCGCGGACCCAAGTCCGAGGATGAGGAAGACAGCTTCTGGGACTAACCTGCCAAAAAGGGCCAGGTTTATTTTGGTCGGTTTTATCTGGGCAAACGCAAGCGCCCCGCAACCGGTAACGATCCGGTTGCGGGGCGCTTTTCGCACATACGACAAAACCGCAGGAAAAACCTGCCAAAATAAACCTGTCTTTTTTGGTCGGTTTTATTGGAGAGTTGCGTCAATTGCCTTGACCAGGGCGCTGCGCATGCCGGCGTCCTCGAGCGCAACGACGCCCTTGATGGTGGCGCCACCGGGCGAGCATACGGCATCCTTCATCGCCGCAGGATGCTGACCAGTTGAAAGCTGCAGCTTTGCCGTACCTAGCACCATCTGGCTCACAATGCGATAGGCATCGGCACGCGGGATACCGTGCTTGACCGCCGCATCGCCCAGGGCCTCGATTGCCATAGCGACAAATGCCGGAGCGCAACCACCCACCGTGCCGCCCACGAACAGCAGGCTCGTATCGAGCTCGACCACCGCACCGAGCTTGCCAAGCAGATCAAGCACCACTGCGCTCTGCTCATCACTAAGCGTGGAAGCCTTCTCGCAAGCGATGACGCCCTCGCCCACCGAAACCGGCGTGTTGGGCACCGTCGAGACATGTGCGACGCCCGGCAGGACCTGCTCCCACTTGGCACTATCCCAGGTCCAGGCAACCGACAGAACGACCTTTTTGGCAAGAGCATCCTTGAGCGGGGCGAATACCTTCTCGATCATGTACGGTTTGACCGCAGCGACCACGATATCGGATGCGGCGACAACCTCGGCGGCATCGTGGCAAGCGGCCATCCCACGCGCCTCACAGCGCTCAACCAGTGCGTCGTAGCGACCCGCACAGGCGCACATGTCGCTCGCAGCTACACCGGCAGCGATCCAGCCATCGGCCATGGCGCTCGCCATATTGCCAAAACCGACAAATCCAATCTTCATATCGCATAGTCCTTTCAGACACATTCCTCAAAACGAAAGGTATTGTCCCACGCCATTGTTTCGTATTGCCGACCTATTTGTGATACGGCTCGCCACGGCTGATCTTGCAGGCGCGGTAGATTTGCTCCAGCAGCACCACGCGCGCCAAGTTATGCGGCAAGGTAATGCGTCCAAAGCTGAGCATCTCGTCGGCGCGGGCGCGCACCTCATCGCTCACGCCGTCCGAACCGCCAATCACAAAGGCGATGTCGCTGCTGCCTCGCAGCATAAGATCGTCGAGCCTCGCCGAGAGCTCCTCACTCGAACGCTCCTTGCCCTCGATAGCCAGCAGGATCACATGCGCTCGAGACGGCAATGCAGCAAGAATTGCCGCCCCCTCCTTGTCGCGCGCGGCATCCACGCCGCCCGCCTTAGCCGGGTCGATATCGGCTACCTCGCGGATATCCACCTTGGCATAGGCGCCTAGGCGCTTGGTGTACTCAGCGCACGCGTCCTTCCAAAAGCGCTCTTTGAGCTTGCCAACACAAACGACGGTGTATTTCACGCGTGCCTACTCCTTTGACTCGTTCTGAACCTTACCGGCAGCCAGCATCTGCTCGAACATAGAGGCCGACTGCGAAAAGTCGCTCGGCAGCACGACCGTCGAGGTTTTACCCGTGCGAGCGAACTCCGTCATCATCTCGGACCACTGCGTAAACATGAACAGTTGGTTGGCCTCGTCATTGCCGACACCCGTCTCCTGGATGATCTCGAGCGAATCTTTGATACCCAGCGCGATGGCTTTGCGCTGGTTGGCGATGCCCTCGCCCGCCTTTTCCATTGCCTCAGCCTCGGCGGTCGCCTCGGTGACGCGCTTGATGCGGTCGGCCTCGGCGAGCTCCTGTGCCGCAGCGCGCTTGCGCTGGGCGGCGTTGATGTCGTTCATGGAGTTCTCGACCTCGGTCGGCAGTGCGATTTTGGTGATGAGCGTCGACACGAGGGTGAAGCCGTAGGCGGCCATCTGCTCGGAAACGGTAGCGTTGACATCCTTGGCGATGTCATCCTTCTTGGCAAAGACCTCATCGAGTGTGTAGACGGGAATCGAAGAGCGCAGGGCGTCGGTGATGAAGTCACGCATCTGGTCGACGGGCTCCTGCAGCATGTAGTAGCTCTTGTAGATACCCGAATCTGCCGGGCCGGCGCCCATGTCATAGCTCACGTGGTACTGAGCAGAGACCTCAAGGCCGATGGTCACGTTGTCCTGGGTCTTAACGTCGATGCCAAAACCGTTTTTCATGGTGCGCAGGCTCACCGTGGCGGCCTTGCGGTCGATCACGGGCACCTTCATGTGGAAGCCCGCGTTGACGATGCGGTTAAACTTGCCCAGGCGCTCGATGATCACGGCATGCTGTTGTTCAACGACATAGCAGGCGTTGGGAAGCAGTAGCAACAGAATGATGATGGGAATCAAAAGGCTGGTAAGGGCGGCGATGATACCGGACAACAGCATGGTCTCTCCTCTGATAGGCACACGTTGGCATTAGGATACCCGTCCAAGGAGATCGTGCATAACAAAAAAAGCTCCCATTGCTGGGAGCTCTTTCATTTAATGGTGCGGGCGAAAGGACTTGAACCTTCATGGGGTTGCCCCCATACGGACCTGAACCGTACGCGTCTGCCAATTCCGCCACGCCCGCGTGCAGGAATTAGAATAACGGAGCGCCACCACGAACGCAAGAACTATTTTTGAAAAAGTTTGCAGGCATTTTCCCAAGCGGCTTGCGCGATTGTTTCGGCATCCTCACCAGTGCGATCGACACGGTCGTTAACCAGCGCGTTTGCCGTAATGGAGATCATTGCGGGCTCGCATTCAAGACCGCGGATGGGCTCCGGAGCCATATACGGGCAATCCGTCTCGAACAAAATTCGATCGAGTGGGGTTGCCGCAAATGCCTCGCGCACATCGTCGTTGCGCTTAAAGGTAGCCGCACCACCATAGGCGATGTAACAACCCAGCTCCACAAAGCGCTCCATCGTGGCACGGTCCTCGCCAAAGCAGTGCAGCACACAACCGGCCTGGGGCACGCCCACCTCACGAAGCACGTTGTAGGCGTCCACGTGCGAGGTGCGCTCCCCATCCGAGTCCTCGTGACGCAGGTGCAGCTCCACCGGCACATTGCGGCGCACGGCAAGCTCGAGCTGGCGCGCCATGCAATCAATCTGCACGTTATGGGGTGCCGGCGCGATATCGTCGTCATAGTCCATGTGGTAGTCCAGGCCGATTTCGCCAATACCGGCGCATAAGGGGTCATCAAGTGCCGCAACGACCTGTGCATGAACGTCGTCGGTATAGTCCGGCGCGCCATACGGATGCACGCCGGCAAGATACTTGATCTGCGGGATATCCTGCATCGGAAGAATCTCGCGCACCAGCCAGTCGCTATAGTCCGCCACGCTGCGCTTGTCGGCAATGGGGTCGAACATCGTCACCAACAGGTCGACGCCCGCGGCTTTGGCGCGCACGAGCGTCTCGGGCACATCCTTGCCCCAAAACGAAAGCAGATGTGCATGCGTGTCGGCAAGCGGCGCCAAGGGCACGGGACAAGCAACCGTCTTCTTTTTCTTGGTAAACGTCACGCGTTCGGCATTAGGCGTCATGGATTAGCTCCCGGGCCAGACGGACAAAGTCGGCAACATCGAGCGTCTCGGCGCGCGTGGTGGGTGCGATACCGCAAACCTCAAAAGCGGCATCGAGCACGTCCTTGGCAAAACCGTTGGCGCTCATGGAATTTCGGACGGTCTTGCGCCGCTGAGCAAATGCAGCGTCGATCACACGAGCCACGAACTCGCGATCGAGCCCCTCGGGCACCACGCCGTCAACACGGTCGATACGCACGACGGCCGAGTCCACGTGCGGCGCTGGCATAAAGCAACGCGGCGGCACCTCAAAGCGACCCGTCACCTGCGCATACAGGCCGAGCTTTGCCGTATAGCCGCCATAGGTCTTGTTGCCCGGCACTGCGGCAATGCGATCGGCAACCTCCTTTTGCACCATGACCACGGCACGCTTGAGCGCGGGCATCGTCTGAAAAAACTGCAAGATGATCGTCGCCGCCACGTTATAGGGCAAGTTCGCGACAAATACCGTCGGCTCACCGCCGGCGGCCTGCTCAATCTGCTCCGGCGTCACCTTAAGCGCGTCGCCCATGATAAAGCGGAAGTTGGCGTAGTCGGCGGCGTGAGCATCGAGCACCGGCTCGAGCTCGGGATCGGCCTCGATCGACGTGACGCACGCCGCCTCCTGCAACAGCGCAAGCGTGAGCGTACCAACGCCCGGACCAACCTCGAGCACGCGCTCATCGCCTACAAGCTCGGCAAGCTCGCAAATGCGCTCAATTACATGGTTGTCGATCAGGAAATTCTGGCCCAGGCGATGCTTGGTCGCAAGGCCAAACTCCTCCAGCAGCTCCCTGGTGGCCGTGGGGTTTGCCAAAGGCGAAGTTGTCATGGTTGCCTCCTCAGCATGATGGCGGCGTCTTGAAACAAAAGGGCATGGACCGTGGCGGCCATGCCCTTACAGCTAAACAGCAAATTGCCGATATGGCGCGCTGCATCTTAGCCCAGACGCGGGAACAGCGGCTCGCCCTTCTCGACAGGCTGACCGCCGGCAAGCAGGCCCCAAGCGCAAATGCCCTTGAGGTCGTCGGTCGCGGCCTCGTCCTCGCAGGACAGGCGGCGCAGGGCCTCCGCAGAGGTCTGAGGCATGAGCGGCATCAGCAGGTGGGCGGCAATGCGGATGGCCTCGAGCAGGTTGTAGATCACAAACGCCAGCTCGTCAGCCTTGGCCTCGTCCTTGGCAAGTGCCCAAGGCTCGGAGTCCTCGATGTAGTGGTTGGCGGCATGGATGAGCTCCATGACCTCGTCCTTGGCTCCGCCGTAATCGAGCACGTCCATCTTGGCCATGTAGCGCTCGACCAGGCCATCGGCGATCTTTGCCCTGTCTCTTATACACATCTCCGAGCCCACGAGACTACGCTGCATCTC
>URGY01000056.1 GCA_900547505.1 uncultured Collinsella sp. | reverse complement strand
AGTTCGCGATCCCCGGCCTTGACGACGAGTTCCGCGTCATCGTCTCCCCGTGGATCCTCTCCTCGCTGATCACCGATCGTCTTGCCGCTTACTACGAGACGGTCACCAAGCACAACCTCAACTACCGTCGCTACTATCACCAGTTCGACTACTAAGAGCAAATAACGTTTGTGTAATTGGGCCTCGCTCCTATATGGAACGGGGCCTCGCTTGGGTTGGAGAGTAATTATGAGCTATCCCCAGCTTGCCGTCATGAATATCAGCCATCGTTATTTTGACCTTGAGGAGTTCTTTTCTTCGGCGTCGGCTTCGGGCTACACGTGTTGCGAGCTTTGGACCGGGGCGATGCATCTGTATGTCGATTGCCATGGATACGATTCGTTCGAGCAGGTGCGGGAGCTATCACAGCGGTATGGGGTTCGGATTGTGGGGCTTTGTCCCGAACAGAACAACCCCAAGCCGTGGAATATCGCGGCGCGCGGGAATGAGGCGCGTGCCCGCACACTCGCGTACTTTAAGAACGTTGTAGATATCGCGGAGGAACTTGGAGCCGAGCAGGTCATGGTCTCGAGCGGCTGGGCATTTTTGAACGAGCCGATCGAGGACGCGTGGGGTCGCAGCGCCTCGATGCTGCGTGCGATTGCCGAGCATGCGGGAGAGCGCGGCGTGCGACTGGTGCTCGAGGCCCTACAGCCGGTTGAGTCGATGATCGTGAACTCGGCGGCCGACACGAAGCGCATGATCGAGGCAGTTGATCATCCGGCACTTAAGGCGTGTCTGGATTTGGGCGCTATGGCGGTGGCAGGGGATACCATCGACGATTATTTCGATCTGCTTGGCGATGATGTCGCCCACGTGCATTTTGTCGATGTTGCGGCAGATGGCACGACGCATCTTGCCTGGGGTGACGGCGACCGCGATATGCGCGCCGACCTGGATAGGCTGGTGGCGCGCGGCTATCGCGGAGTTGTTTCGGCTGAGACCTATGATTGGCGCTATTTCGCCAATCCCGCGGCAGCCGACGCTCAGGTTATGGCGGAGTACCGACGCGCGATTGGCGCCTAAGTGGGACAGGGCGCCGAGTTGGCGTTTGACGCTTTTTGAGAAACGGGACGTGCTTTCCGCTTGAGGCTTCTGGCGGAAAGCACGTCCCAGAACAGGCGCTCAGAATGGGACACACTTTCCGCTGAGGACCTCAACCGGAAACCGCATCCCAGTTTTTGGCTGGCGGGCGGGACGCGCTTTCCCCTATGTTTCCAAATGAATACGCTGTGAGTCGCGGGAGACGATTCTCCCCGCAAGCACTCTAGTATGCTAAAGTACCCAGAAGACCGGCGGAGCTATGCCGGTCTTTCGTTCTATATGAAACACAGCATGAGGAGGCTCACCAGATGACGGCCACACCGTGGGGATTCCGGGATATATTGCCCGAGGAGGCTCAGGCGCGCGAGGAGATTGCGCTGACGGTGAAGGGCTGCTTCAGGGAGCATCATTACCTTCCGGTCGAGACGCCGCTGCTCGAGGACAAGGGTTCGCTCGAGGAAGGCGGCCGCATTGCGGACACGCCGTTTAAGCTCTTTGATGATGACGGTCGCTTGCTGGTGGTCCGTCCCGACAACACGCTGCCGATCGTGCGTTTGGTCTCGACCCGCATGCGCGCGGCCGATCTGCCGCTGCGCCTTCGTTACGAGGCGCCGGTGGTTCGTGAGTGCCAGCGCAACGCCGGCGGCTCGCGCCAGTTTACACAGCTGGGCTTTGAGCTTATCGGTGCGGGCGATACCGCGGGCGACGTCGAGATTGTCTCGCTCGTGGCCGAGGCGGTGCGCAAGCTGGCGCTGCCCGATGCGCGCATTATCGCAGGTAGCGTGCGTCCGTTTAAAGAGCTGCTTGCGGCGTGCGAGGATCGCGAGCTGGCTGCCGAGGCGCTGCGCTGCGTGCACGCCAACGACTTCGTGGGCCTCGATGCCCGCGTGGCGGCAAGCGCCGAGTCCGATGCCGTCAGGGCCGCCATTAGCGAGCTGCCGCGTCTGCACGGCGGTGCCGAGGTACTCGACCGCGTGGATGCGCTTCTGACGGCGGCGGGCATTGTCGCGCCGCTCACGCGCGAGCTGCGTGCCCTGGTCGAGGGCCTGGCTCCCGAGGACGCCCGGGTGCTGTCGTTCGACTTCTCCATCATGAACTCTTTCGATTACTACACGGGCCTGGTCTTTAAGGCCTATGCCGGCGGCCTGCCCGATCCGGTCGGTTCGGGCGGACGCTATGACTCCATCTTTACCGGCGCATTTGGCGACGGTATCGAGGTGCCGGCGGCGGGCTTCGCCTTTTCGCTCGAGCGCTTGGAGGCTGCGCGCACCTCGGTCGAGGACGCCGCTTCCGACGGCGATCATGCCGTGGGCCGTGGCGCCGAGGGCCCGCTGCGCATCGCCGTGCCCAAGGGCTCGCTCAAGGCCGACACGCTCGACGTGCTCGAGGCCGCGGGCCTGGATGTCTCTGAGCTGCGTGACCCCGGTCGTCACCTGATCGTGCGCGGTCGTGACACGCGTGCCGGTGGGGGCGCGGTCGGAGATATCGAGTTTGTCATTGTGCGCCCCAGCGACGCGCCCGCCTTTGTGGGCTGCGGCGGCGCCGACTGCGGCATCTGCGGCTGGGACTCGCTTATCGAGGCCGACCTCAACCTGCTGCAGCTGGTCGATCTGGGCTACGGCCTGTGCACGTTTATCGAGGCGGAGCCCGCGTGGCGCGCCGGCCAGGCCGAGCGCAACTATGCCCGCCGTGGGTCGCTTCGTGTGGCCACCAAGTACCCGCGCATCGCGAGCGCCTGGTATGCCGAGCGCGGCGTGAACGCCGACATCGTTTCGCTGCACGGTAACATCGAGCTGGGCCCCATCGTCGGCATGACCGACCGTATCGTGGACATTACCGCCACGGGTGCCACCCTGCGCGATAACGACCTGGTCATCACCGGCCGCATCATGGACTGCACGGCGCGCTTCTTTGTCAATCCGGGTGCCGCGCGCCTGGATCCGCGTGTACGCAATCTTGCCGATCGCTTGGCAGCTGCTGTTAAGGACAAGCATTTTGAGCCCGTCGCGGGTTCGGCACAATAGCGCGAGCACGCACGGGCGCCCCCATATCTGGGCTGCGGACCGATTGGTGTCGCTGCCCGGCATCTCGTTTTTCAAACGCAACCTCAACCGATAGGGGATACCGATATGAAGACCATCAAGCTTGCTCCCGGTGAGCGCCTCGTTACCAACCAGCTCAACCGCAAGGGCGTGCTGCCGCAAAACATCGTCGACGCCGCCCGCGATATCGTGGTCAACGTGCGCGCTAACGGCGATGCCGCGGTGCGCGACTATTGCCAGCGCTTTGACGGCGTTGAGCTGCAGAGCTTCCGTCTGCCGCAGGAGCAGATCGATGCCGCGCTCGAAGGCCTCGACCCAGCCTTTGTCGCTGCGCTCGAGAAGGCCGCACGCCAGATTCGCGAGTTCCACCAGCGCGAGGTCGAGCAGAGCTGGTTTACCACGCGCGCGGACGGCACGATGCTCGGCGTTAAGGTGACCCCGCTCGCGGCGGCCGGCATCTACGTGCCGGGCGGTCGCGCACAGTATCCCTCCACGGTGCTCATGAATGCCATTCCCGCCAAGGTGGCCGGCGTCAAACGCGTGGTCATGGTGACCCCGCCGCAAAAGGACGGCCTGATCAGCCCCTACACGCTCGCCGCGGCAAAGCTCGGCGGCGTGGATGAAATCTATATGGTGGGCGGCGCTCAGGCCGTGGCCGCGCTGGCGTACGGCACCGAGACCATTCCGCGCGTCGACAAGATCACCGGTCCGGGCAACGCCTTTGTTGCCGCCGCCAAGCAGATCGTCTCGGGCGATGTGGGAATCGATATGGTTGCCGGTCCCTCCGAGGTCTGCGTGCTGGCCGACGCCACGGCCAAGCCCATGGTGGTCGCGGCCGACCTGATGGCCCAGGCCGAGCATGATCCGCTGGCAGCCTGCTATCTGGTGACCTGCGACGAGCAGTTTGCGCGCGAGGTCGAGGCGGGTATCGACATCCTGGTGGCGCAGTCACCGCGTGCCGAGATTACGTGTGCCTCGCTCGATAACGAGGGCACCATCGTGGTCGCCGCTGATATGGCTGCCGCCGTCGAGGCCGTAAACACCGTGGCGCCCGAGCACCTGGAACTGCACTGCAAGGACGCGATGGGCCTGCTCGGTGGTATCCGCAACGCCGGCGCCATCTTTGTGGGCGCCTGGAGCTCCGAGCCGCTCGGCGATTATGTTGCCGGCCCCAACCACACGCTGCCGACCGGCGGCACGGCCATGTTCTCAAACCCGCTTTCGGTCGAGGAGTTCGTCAAGCGCTCGAGTGTCATTTGCTATACGCCCGAGGGCCTGCTCTCCGACGCTCCCGCTACGCAGCGCCTGGCCGAGGCCGAGGGTCTTTGGGCGCACGCGCTTTCCGCCGCTCTGCGTCGCCGCGTGTTGGAACAGGGCGAGAATGCCGTGGGTGCCGAGTCTCTGGCCGCGGCCGACCTGACCAAGGTCGCCTGGCCGGGCGACGCCGTGACGACGGTTGCCGAGGGTGTGGACCTGGCGGCTGCGGGCGGTGCCGCTGGCGCGACCGGTGAGGAGGCCTAGAATGGCCGAGCTTGCGCCCCGCATGAAGGAGCTCGTCCAGCCCTACTTGGCCGGTATTGAGCCCTACGATCCCAACTTTACGCCTACGCGCATCAACCTTTCGGCCAACGAGAACACCTATCCCGCGCCGACCGGCGTGCGCGAGGCGGTCGGCGCGGCCCTGGTTGCCACGCCGCTCAACCGCTATCCCGATCCCATGTCGAACGACCTGCGCGACGAGCTTGCTGCCTGGCATGGCGTGACGCGCGAGAACATCTGCGTGGGAAACGGCGGCGACGAGCTGCTCTATAACTATCTGCTGGCGTTTGGCGGTGCGGGGAGGACCCTGCTCAACTGCCCGCCGTGCTTTAGCGAGTATGCCTTCTTTGCGTCTCTGTGCCAGACCGAGGTACGTGACGTGTGGCGCGACCCGGCGAGCTTTGAGCTCGACCAGGCAGCCGTGCTTGCGGCGGCGCCCGAGTGCAGCCTGGCGATCGTGACCTCGCCCAACAATCCCACGGGCGACGTGGCGCCGCTCGACTTTGTCGCGGCCCTGTGCGATGCGTGTCCCGGCATGGTCATGGTCGACGAGGCCTACGTTGAGTTTGCCGACGATTCGTTTGGCGCGGCCACCACGGCGCAAGGCCTTATCGCCGAGCATTCCAACCTGGTGATTCTGCATACGCTGTCCAAGGCGTTTGGCGCCGCCGGCGCACGCTTGGGTTACGTGATCGCGGCGCCCGAGGTTATCGAGGTGTTCGCGGCGATTCGCCAGATCTATTCGGTCAACGTGCTGAGCCAGGCCGCCGCGCTTGCCTGCGTGCGTGCCCGTGATGCCTATGCGCCCGTGGTGGCGCAGGTCGCATCCGAGCGCGAGCGCGAGCTGTGCGCCCTGCGCGCGATGGCTGCCGAGGGCCTGCCCGTGGAGGCGTGGCCGAGCGCAGCGAACTTTGTGCTCGTGCGCACGCCGCATGCCACGCGCGTGCGCGAGCGTCTGCGTGATGAGTATTCGATTTTGGTGCGCGATTTTAGCTACGCGCCGGGGCTCGCGGACTGCCTACGCATTACCGTGGGTACGCCGCGGGAAAACGACGAGGTGCTGGCTGCGTTTGCCGCGCTGGTGAAGGAGGGGATGTAGATGGGCCGTTATGCCGAGGTGACCCGCAAGACGGGCGAGACCGACATTGTCGTAAAGCTCGACCTGGACGGATCTGGCGTGTGCGATATCTCGACCGGCGTGCCGTTTTTCGACCACATGCTCAACGCCTTTGGACGCCATGGCCTGTTCGATCTGACGGTGCATGCGGTAGGCGACGTCGAGGTCGATGCGCATCACACCGTCGAGGATACAGGCATTGTGCTGGGCGAGGCGTTCTGCCAAGCGTTGGGCGACAAGGCGGGCATTACGCGCTTTGCCGACGCGGCGATCGCCATGGACGAGACGCTCGTGATGGCCGCCGTGGATATCTCGGGCCGTGGGCAGGCCTACTGCGAGCTGCCCATGCCGACCGAGCGCGTGGGTACCTTTGATACCGAGCTGGCCGTCGAGTTCTTCTACGCCTTTGCGCGCGACGCCAAGCTCACGCTGCACGTGCGCGAGCTGGCGGGCGGCAACTCGCACCACATTATCGAGGCCGCCTTTAAGGCCGTGGGCCGCACGATGCGCCACGCCTGTGAGCTGGATCCCCGCGTGCAGGGCATCCCCAGCACCAAGGGCTCGCTGTAACCTGCCAAAAAGGGACAGGTTTATTTTGGCAGGTTTTATCTGCGGAAATGCTGTCTCATACGGTGGGTGAACGTTTAATCGACCAAAATAAACCTGTCCCTTTTTGGCAGGTTTTGAATGAGATAAGGGAGGGTCGCGTGGGCGAACCGAAGATCGTGGTGGTCGACTACCACAAGGGCAACTTGTCGAGCGTCGTGCGCGGGCTCGCGCGCGCCGGTGCTGCCGCCTGCACGTCGGACGATCCGGAGCAGATCCGCAACGCCGACGGCCTAGTCATCCCGGGTGTGGGTGCGTTCTACGACGCGATTGCCTTTATGCGCGAGAGCGGCGAGGCGGACGCGGTGCTCGACGCCGTTGCCGCCGGAACTCCGCTGCTCGGCATCTGCCTGGGCCTTCAGCTGTTTTTTGAGCGTGGCGACGAGGGCGTGCCGGTGGACGAGGGTGCGGACGTGGACGACGATGCCTCCGTGCAGGTCGGCGGCCCCTGGGTCGATGGCCTGGGCATCATGCGCGGCTCGTGTACGCGCCTAGAGTCGAGCCGTCTGAAGGTCCCGCATGTGGGCTGGGATCAGGTGCACATGACGCCTGCCGGCGCGGCCGATCCGCTGCTCGCCGGTTTTGCCGAGGGCGCCAATATGTACTTTACCCACAGCTACGCGGTGACCGACGATGCCGATGCCGCCGATGTGCTGGCGCGCACGCACTACACGCGGAGCTTCCCGTGCATCGTACGCCACGGCAACGTGTGGGGTTGCCAGTTCCATCCCGAGAAATCCTCCGCGCTGGGTCAGCGTATCCTTAAGAACTTCGTGAGCATCGTCGAGGAGGTTGGCAGATGATTCTGTTTCCCGCAATCGATTTGATCGGCGGTAAGGTCGTGCGCCTGGAGCGCGGCGACCGCAGCCGCTGCAAGGTATATTCCGACGACCCCGTGGCTGTTGCCCGCTTGTTTGCCGAGCAGGGTGCGAGCTGGGTGCACGTCGTGGACCTGTCCGCTGCTTTTGGCGAGGACGAGGACGCGTGCGCTGCCAACTCGGCAGCGATTAAGGCCATCTGCGGCGTCGACGGTCTGTCCGTGGACGTGGGCGGCGGCGTCCGCTCGCTCGCGCGCATCGACGAGTTGGCCGGCTACGGTGCGCGTCGCATTGCGCTGGGCACCGTGCTCGTGACCGAGCCGGGTTTTGCCGAAGTGGCAGCCCAAGGCTTTGGCGAGTTGCTGGTGGCAGACATCGCCGCACGCGACGGTCAGGTCAAGGTGAACGGCTGGCGTGACGGCGCGGGCGTGGCACTCGACGACGCCGTGGCGCAGCTTACCGAGCTGGGCTTTAAGCATCTGGTGTATACCGATATCGCGCGCGACGGCATGCAGACGGGCATCGACGTCGCAGCATATCGCCATGTGGCGCAGGTCGCGGGCTTTCCCGTCGTGGCTTCGGGCGGCATCTCGACGCTCGACGATATCCGCGCACTGGCCGCGGTGGGCGAGGATGCCATCGAGGGCGCCATTACCGGCCGTGCGCTCTACGAGGGCAATTTTACGCTGGCCCAGGCGCTGGCCGCCGCCCGAGGGGAGGAGTAGCCCATGCTTACCAAACGCGTGATTCCCTGCTTGGACGTCAAGGACGGCCGCGTGGTCAAGGGCGTCAACTTTGTGAGCCTGCGCGATGCTGGCGACCCGGTGGAGCTGGCCCGTGCCTACGACCGCGAGGGTGCGGACGAGGTCGTATTTTTGGACATTACCGCGACGAGCGACAACCGCGCGACGACCATCGAGATGGCGGCGCACGCGGCCGAGGAGCTCGCTATTCCCTATACCGTGGGTGGCGGTTTTCGCGACTTGGCGGGCATGCGGACCATGGTTGCCGCCGGCGCCGACAAGGTGTCGCTTAACTCTGCCGCCGTGCGCGATCCGTCGTTGATCAGCCAGGCCGCCGCGGCGTTTGGCAGCCAGGCCGTGGTTGTGGCGATTGATGCCAAGCGTGTGGGCCTGCCCGGCGCATCCGGTGCCGATAGGTGGGAGGTCTTTACGGCGGGCGGTCGCAACGCCACGGGTATCGATGCAGTGGCGTGGGCCGAGGAAGCGGCTCGTCGCGGCGCCGGTGAGATCTTGCTCACCAGCATGGATCGCGACGGCACCAAGGCTGGCTTCGACCTGGCACTCACCCGTGCCGTGGCGCGCGCAGTGCCGATTCCCGTCATCGCGAGCGGTGGCGTGGGCACGCTCGAGCATTTTGCCGAGGGCGTGATCGAGGGCGAGGCCGATGCCGTGCTGGCGGCCAGCGTCTTTCACTTTGGAACCTTCAGCATCCGTCAAGTGAAGGAGTATATGGCCTCTCAAGGCATCCCTGTCAGACTGGACTTTTAGCGCTGCGGACTGCCCAGGCACCCGACCTTCCGGCTCCAACCCTCCTCGCGTACCAAAGTACGCGTCGTCGGGCTTGTCGCTCGGAATCTCGGGCACCTGGACAGCCCTCGCCGACCTGTGGGATTTAAATTGGGGAGAAAAATGGAAGAGATAACCGATCCTTCAAAGCTCAAATACGACGCCCATGGGCTGATTCCTTGTGTGGTTCAGCAATATGACACCGGTGAGGTGCTTATGGTTGCTTGGATGAACGAGGAGTCGGTGGGGCTGACGCTCAAGACCGGTACCACGTGGTTTTGGAGTCGCAGCCGTCAGGAGCTCTGGAACAAGGGCGCGACGAGCGGCAATATGCAGGAGGTCAAGGAGCTCTGGGCCGACTGCGATAGCGATACGCTGCTGGTCAAGGTCGACTCGCCGGGCCCGGCCTGCCATACCGGCAACCGTACCTGCTTCTTTAGGAAACTCGCGTAGGGCGGGCGCTCGACCAGGCGCTTGGCCAATCAGAAAGGATTGAACTATGGGTGTGCGCACCGCAAACGTTCAGGATGGAAATATCGGTGAGACGCTGACGGGGCTCGCCGAGGTGATTCACGGCCGTCGCGACGCATCGCCGCAGGAGAGCTACACCGCTCGTCTGTTGACCGACGTCGAGGACGAGCTGCTCAAGAAGCTTGCCGAGGAGTCGAGCGAGGTCATCATGGCCTGCAAGGATAACGACCACGATCACATTCGCTACGAGGCCGGCGACCTGGTCTACCACCTGCTCGTGACGCTCGAGCGCTACGGTATCACCCTCGACGAGCTAGCCGGCGAACTCAACGCCCGCCGCCACTAGTCTTAGGCGAGGGGTGTGGATTCCCATTCGCCGGTGGCGTGGGGGATGCCGAAGGTTCGGTAGCCGCAGTCGTAGGCGTGTGCCTGGGCTTCACGGATGTTCCAGCAGATGTCGCAGGCGCGGTGTGCGTCCGAGCCAAAAGTGATCGGCACCTCGGCGTGGGCAAAGCAACGCAGCAATCCGGTCGCGGGATAGTAGTCGTCGAGGCCCTTGCGCGGTGCGGCGGTCGAGACCTCAACGCGGCGGCCCGTATCGTGCGCGCACTCTGCCATCTGCCCCCAGAACGGCGCGGGGTCAAAGTCGGGCGCAAAGCCTTCCTTCGAAAAGCGCATGACCAGGTCGGGGTGAGCCATCACATCAAAGTTGAGCGGGCTCTCGCAGGCGCGACACCAGTCATCGACATAGCGCTCCCACACGCCGCGCACGCCTAAGTTTTCCCAAACATGCAGGTCGGTATCATCGTCGATCCAACCGCAGCGCGAATCGGGCGTATCGGGACGAGCGACGTTTTCCGTTCCCGCCGTACCCGCGGCGCCGGCCATGATATCGCCTGGGTTGCCAATCCAATGCACACTGCCCCTGTCTCTTATACACATCTCCGAGCCCACGAGACTACGCTGCATCTCG
>URGY01000055.1 GCA_900547505.1 uncultured Collinsella sp. | reverse complement strand
CACAAGGCTATTCGTCGGCAGCGTCAGATGTGTATAAGAGACAGCCTGTCCCCTTTGTGGTGGTTTTGGCCCGAGATAGCAAGAAACCCGGTCCTGCACGAGGCAGAACCGGGTTTCTTTAGCAATGCTTGCTTTGCTCAGGCAGTAACTGTTAGTTACTCAGCCAGGAAGTCACGCTGGACAGCGGGATCGACCTTGACGCCAGGGCCCATGGTGGAAGACACGGAGATGGACTTGACGTACTTACCCTTAGCAGAAGAGGGCTTGACGCGCAGAATCTCGGTGTACAGGGCAGCGTAGTTCTCGACGAGCTGCTGCTCAGAGAAGGACTTCTTGCCCAGGGGCACGTGGCAGATGCCGTAACGGTCGGCGCGGTACTCAACGCGGCCGGCCTTGAGCTCGGAGACCATCTTGGCGACGTCCATAGTCACGGTGCCGAGCTTGGGGTTCGGCATGAGGCCACGGGGACCAAGGATCTTACCGATGCGGCCAACCTTGGCCATCATATTCGGCGTAGCGATAGCGGCGTCGAAGTTGATCTCGCCCTTCTGGATCTGGGCGACGAGCTCGTCGGAACCGATGATGTCGGCGCCGGCAGCCTCGGCCTCGCGGGCCTTCTCGCCCTCGGCGAAGACGGCAACACGAACGGTCTTGCCGGTGCCGTGGGGCAGGGAGATGGAACCACGGATGTTCTGGTCAGCCTTACGAGTATCGATGCCCAGACGGAAGTGGGCCTCGACGGTCTCGTCGAACTTGGCGGTGTCGAGCTCCTTGATGAGCTTGGCAGCCTGAAGGGGGGTGTAGAGCGTGGCGCGGTCGATCTTCTCGGCAGCGGCGTTATAGCTCTTACCATGCTTAGCCATGTGCATTACCTCCTGTGGTTAAACGGGCGTGAGCCCTCCCACATCGTAACGTGTGCCCTATTGCACACATATAACGGGCGCCCCGGTCAGAGCACCCGTCATTACCTAAAGAAATCGCTACTCAGCGATGGTGACGCCCATGGAGCGGGCGGTACCGGCGATGATCTTCTTGGCGGCGTCAATGTCGTTGGCATTGAGGTCAGGCATCTTGATCTCGGCGATCTTGGTGAGCTGCTCCTGGGAGAGCTGACCGACCTTGTCGGCCTGGGGCTTAGCGGAACCAGACTTGAGGTTCAGCTCCTTCTTGATGAGGTGAGCCGCCGGCGGGGTCTTGGTGATGAAGGAGAAGGACTTATCCTCGTAGACAGAGATCTCAACGGGGATGATGTCGCCCTTCTTGTCCTGCGTCTCGGCGTTAAATGCCTGGCAGAACTGCATGATGTTCACGCCAGCAGCGCCCAGGGCGGGGCCGACGGGAGGAGCGGGGTTAGCGGCACCAGCAGGAATCTGGAGCTTAATGACGTTGGCAACCTTCTTCTCAGCCATGGTCATTCCTTTCGAATCACGAGTGTGAAGTACTTGCTATATCGTAAGCACGCACGTGTTAGAAGCACTCCTGAGATGAGCAGTCACAGAAGAAGCACGCTCGCGCGAACGGACGAAAACTTAAGCGATGACAGCGACCTGGTTAAAGTCGAGCTCGACCGGCGTCTCGCGGCCAAAGATCATCAGCGTAACCTTGAGCTTGCCAGCCTCGGTGTTAACCTCGGAGACCTTGCCATCAAAGTCGGTAAGCGGACCATCGGTGACGCGGACGGACGTGCCGACCTCAATATCAACCGAGGTGCGCTTGGGCGAATCGCCCTTACCGGGACGACGAGTCATCTTGTTGTACTCGTCGCGGGAAAGCGGAGCGGGCTTGCCGTTGCCGCCCAGGAAACCGGTGACGCCAGGCGTGTTACGAACACACGTCCAAGCATCGTCATCCATCTCCATGCGGACCAGGACATAACCCGGGAAGATCTTGGAATCCTTGGTCTCACGCTTGCCACCCTCTTTAATCTCGGTGACACGCTCCATAGGAATCTCGATATCAAAGATACGGTCCTGCATGCCCATAGTCTCGATGCGATGCTCGAGATCGGACTTAACGCGGTTCTCGTATCCAGAGTAGGTGTGAACGACGTACCAACGCTTAGACATGGTTTAGCCCCTCAATCCAGAGAACAGAGCAAGAGCCTCGCCAAAGCCAGCATCGAGCAGAGCGATGACGACGCCGACGACGATCAGAGAAGCGCAAACGACGACCGAGTAGTTCACGAGCTCCTTCTTATCGGGCCACGTGACACGCTTCATCTCGGACTTGACCGAAGCGAAATACTTCTTGGTGCGGGCGAAGAAACCAGGCTTCTCGTTCTTCTTGGACTTCGCAGCCTTCTCGTTCTTCTTGGCAACGGCCTTCTTGGCCTCAACCTTGGAGTTGGCGGCAGCGTTGTTGGCAGGCGCCTGCTGCTGAGCCTTCTTCTTGTTCTTCTTGTTGGCCATTTGGGTTACCTCCGCGCAATGCGCTTATACATGAGTAAACCGTAAGCCCCCAATTGGGAGCTTACGGAATAATGACTGGCACGCCAGGAAGGACTCGAACCCTCAACACTCGGTTTTGGAGACCGATGCTCTACCAATTGAACTACTGGCGTATGTGACTAGAGACTAGCGAGTCTCTTTGTGCAGCGTGTGGTGACGGCACCAGGGGCAATACTTCTTGATCTCCATACGATCAGGCATGGTCGACTTGTTCTTGGTGGTCGTATAGTTGCGGCGCTTGCACTCAGTGCACGCAAGAGTAACTAGAGTACGCATGTATCCTGAACCTTTCATTTCCGCCCCGTACGGGCACGAGTTGATACTTTATCAGCTCTACGTAAGTGCTGTCAACGAAAACCTCGAATCAATTGGTTCTCGGTGAACCCATTCATATTTGGAACACATCAATGGAGCCAACGAGATCTAATCGACGGTGCACCCAGGACCATAATCGATCCTCTCGACACCAGCAACGGCTCAATATCCATTGCAGAAAAGAACCCGGCACCCATATAAGTGCCGGGTTCTCTAAGTCAGCTATATCAAAGAGCTAATTTACTCAATGATCGTGGAGACGATGCCCGAACCAACGGTGTGACCACCCTCGCGGATAGCGAAGCGCAGGCCCTCCTCCATGGCGATCGGGTGGATGAGGTCGCCCTCGATGGTGATGTGGTCACCAGGCATAGCCATCTCGGTGCCCTCGGGGAGCTTGACCGTACCGGTAACGTCGGTGGTACGGAAGTAGAACTGAGGACGATAACCATCGAAGAACGGGGTGTGACGGCCGCCCTCCTCCTTGGTCAGAACGTAGATCTCGCCGGTGAACTTGGTGTGCGGGGTAACCGAACCGGGCTTGCAGAGAACCTGGCCGCGCTCGATGTCCTCGCGCTTGATGCCGCGGAGCAGCAGACCGACGTTGTCGCCAGCCTCGCAGAAGTCCATGGACTTACGGAACATCTCGATACCGGTAACGACGGTGTTCTGGGTATCCTTGATGCCGACGATCTCGACGGGCTCGTTGAGCTTGAGCTCACCGCGCTCGACACGGCCGGTAGCAACGGTACCACGGCCGGAGATGGTCATAACGTCCTCAACGGCCATCAGGAACGGGAGGTCGTTGTTACGAGCAGGCGTCGGGATGTACTCGTCGACGGCCTTCATGAGCTCGCGGATGGCGTCCATCCACTTGGCGTCGCCCTCGAGAGCGCCCAGAGCGGAACCACGGATGACGGGGATGTCGTCGCCGGGGAAATCGTACTCGGAGAGGAGCTCACGGGTCTCCATCTCGACGAGGTCGATGAGCTCGTCATCGTCGACCATGTCGCACTTGTTCAGGAAGACGACGATGTAGGGAACGCCGACCTGACGGGCGAGCAGGATGTGCTCGCGGGTCTGAGCCATGGGGCCGTCGGTAGCGGCGATGACCAGGATAGCGCCGTCCATCTGAGCAGCACCGGAGATCATGTTCTTGACGTAGTCAGCGTGGCCCGGGCAGTCAACGTGAGCGTAGTGACGGGCAGCGGTCTCGTACTCGACGTGGGAGACGGAAATCGTAATGCCGCGCTCGCGCTCCTCGGGAGCCTTGTCGATGTTCTCGAACGCAGTGAAGTCAGCCTTGCAGCCCTCGGTCTCGGAGAGAACCTTGGTGATGGCAGCGGTCAGCGTGGTCTTGCCGTGGTCGACGTGACCAATGGTGCCGATGTTAACATGCGGCTTAGTGCGCTCAAACTTCTCTTTGGCCATAAAGCCCTCCTCTTAACAGGTCGTCCCCGGACGGGACTTTGCCTTTATACCATAGTGGCCTCTCAACATACTATTGAGAAGCCACCGTGTTACCTATGGTAGCGGTGACTGGATTCGAACCAGTGACGCCACGGGTATGAACCGTGTGCTCTAACCAACTGAGCTACACCGCCGGATGGAGCCTGCAACCAGACTTGAACTGGTGACCTCTTCGTTACCAACGAAGTGCTCTACCGACTGAGCTATACAGGCACTTGACGGGTGGGAGCTATAGGATTCGAACCTATGTAGGCAGAGCCAACGGGTTTACAGCCCGTCCCCATTAACCACTCGGGCAAACTCCCAATCGTTCAAGTATCCGCAGGTCCTTTGGTCTTTTGGACCGCCGCCCCCGCGAACGAAGAAGATAATACGATGCCACCTTGGGGGCTGTCAACGAAAACCTCTAGATACACGGTGCCGGGCGTATCTATATGCTTTTGACCTGCGGTTTTGCTGAGTTTGGATATGAAGGACGGTGAATTTGCATATAGCGGTGACATTTCCCGAGGGAACACTTTTGCGTAGTGGAGTGAGCCTGTAGAATATTACTTCGATAACGACTCATTTGCACCTATATATAGGTCGAGACCGAGCTTCCCAGACAGAATCGAGCGTGGATAATCTCCCACTTTTGGCGTGGCTTCGAGCCCAAAGTGGGAGATTATCCACGCCCATTCACTAGGCGGGAGATTTTCCGCGCTCGTATGTCCGGAAATCCTCGCTCGACCAGGGTGACTTGGACCGGTCCGGCCTATGTCTCAATCTGTAACATTTAGAGAACATTTTCTCCCCTATCTGTTACAGATTGAGATACTACGCAGTAGCCCCGACTTCCGTCTCATTCTGTAACAGTAAGAAAGGTTTTCAGCCTCTTCGTGTTACAGATAGAGATATTACCCGCCAACCCGTCTTAACATCTCAATCTGTAACAGCTTGAAGAGAAATATCGGTCTAGATGTTACAGATTGAGATTGAATCGTTTGGGCCGAATGTCCCCAAGATATTGGCTGGCGGTCACTAGAACTCAATCTCGTCAAAGTCAAAAGCTATCAAAGTGAGTCCAACGAGCTTGTCTGTGCGCTCCTGAATCTGCTCGCTGGTCCAGGTATCCGTGTTTACCAACTCGTCGTTCAGGTTCAACCCGTTGCGGTATCCGACGTTCGCCCCGTTCGCATCCTTGCGGTCTCGCTTGGTCACAAAGGGCATGTTGCTCAGCTTTGAGTTATATCCGGTGATAGTCAGATTTCCAAGCGTATGAACCTGCTTCTCCTGCACCTCAATCGCCCTGGAAACGTCGCCGTCCGCAACCATCTTCACCCATTCGTCGGGAATGTTCTTACCTTGGGGAAAGATGTGCTCGATTGTCCAAACGTAGTTTCCGGAGTCATATCGATCCCAAAGTGGCTTCATCTCCTTCGTAACGCTCGGTGATGCAATAACGGTCAGGATGTAGCGCGTCATATCGGGATTGACATCGTAAATCGGCCCTTCAAGACGTTCTTTGAAGGAAGCGTCACTGGCAGACACGTCGACGAGGCGCTTCTTGATGTATTCCGCGGCCGCAATGCCCTTGAGACCCTCGCTTTCGAGGCTCTCGCAAATACTGATGAAGAGCCTCTCCAGGTCACGCGTGGGAGGCGTATCGGTAAGGTTGCGTCGGACAAAGAAGCAGACAAGGAGCTTAACAAGAAGCGCGAGGGTTTCATCTTTTAGCTCCAACTGGTCCTGCTTCTTGAAAAGGAACAGCAGCATCAGGTAAGATGCGACGCCCTGCGCTCTCGAAAGCTCCAAAAGCTGATGCGAAAGCTCGGAATCCGGGCTCTCTTGATCGAGCCCAATGATCTTCGAGTAGAGTGCGGAATTCTCGGTCAGCTCGTCCAACACCTTAAGGGCGCCGTCATCGGCTTCCATCCGCTTCTCGTAGATTTTCAGAAGGTTGGAACGTGTGGCAACGGAACCGAGGGGGAGTTGGGAACCTGATTCGCCGATAAATGGCTTATTTACCTCCCGGCGGAAGGCATCGTAGTTCTGGCGGAAGAAGCGCTCCTGCGTCTTGTAGTCATCGCCGAGATTGCGGAGCACTTCCTGCCAGCGTTCAAAGTAATAGTCGATCCGTCCGTCATCCACCCCGGCAACCTTGCCGAGAAGCATGTTTTTGATGAGGTCAACGGCGCTCAAGGGGACACCGCGGTTGTTAAGGGACGCGAACAGGGTATAGGCGCCCGCATGGCTATCGACGGTAATCTGGACCACGACTGCGGAGCACACCAGCTTGCAGATATCAAGCAGGGCATGAACACATTCGATCCCGCTCCCGTCTTCAACTTCCTCGCCCAATCGATCGTAAAAATAGTTGAATGCCTTAGACATCTTTCTCAGACCGAGGAACTTCGGCTTTTGCATAACGACGTCTAAACCGATATGTTCCTTCAAGATCCAGCGGTAATCCTCAAGGTTATGATTCTGAACCTGAGGAATAACGCGCGTCCTCGACTTGTCGGATTTCAAGATAAGGCGATTGCGCAGAGGGCGGACATCGTCCAGCATCAGGTCATCGTCGATAGAATCCTTATGCTCCATAACGCGAGCGTAGATGGCAGCAAGGAGAAGGCTGAGCGTCGTCAGGCGTTGCTGGCCATCGATGACTTCATAGTGAATGGTATCCATCTTGGAATTCACAGTCCCGTTCACGACAATAAACGAGCCCAGGAAGTATCCGGCATCGTTTTGGGTGATATCGTCATAGAGATTCGCCCAATCGCGCTGATTCCAAGTGTATTCGCGCTGGTAACGAGGAATGTCATAGATTTTTAGCATATCGGTCGACAGAATATTGGCAACCGTTGGGTCCTCTACGCTATTAATCATCATGAGTCCTTTCAATCACCTTGCTCACAAACGACGGGAAATCCTTGTCGCCCTTGATTTCTCGCGCCGAATTAAATCTAGACTATAGTAATACCCATGGGCTACAGGAAAGAGCGCCGCGCACGGCGCGCGATCTTTCGAGAGGCAGCATCGGAGCTCTCGGCACCTTGGTCACTTTCCACCCTATCCCAGTTGGAGAAACAAAGCCCAAAACTCTAATGGAGACAGCAACTGTAAGCTTTGCTTTTCCTGCTTCGTTGCACGCATTTATGGACATTGGACATCGGTCACAAAACACACATAAATGCAATTCCGATTTAATTGTTGCATGTTTGTTGCATGAGCTGTTGCATGAAAATGCAAAATCGGGAGCCATACGGCCCCCGACCTGCGAAAACTCATGGAGCCAGTGACAGGAATCGAACCTGCAACCCACTGATTACAAATCAGTTGCGCTACCGTTGCGCCACACTGGCACACTTGGCGCTTTCGCGCGAAGCCAGTTAAGAATAAAGGAATTGCGGACGGGGTGCAACAGACCCTTTGACCGACCACATCTCAAAACCCTTCGTCAGAACGAATAGTTTTATCCGTTCGCCAAAACCAAAAACTATTCGTTTTGACGATGCCAAGCCGCAACCCATTGATTACAAACTAGTTAGTTGGTCAATCGAGAAAGCAGCTCCCCATAGAAGGTTTCCTACCTCCCGCGCAGGGCCTTGAGCTTGGCCAAGGCCTCGGGGCTCAGGCGACTGCCCAGAGTCATCTTGATCTGCGGAGCTTCCTCTGCCTCGTGAACGTCGTTATCGATCTGTTTGATCTCGTCCACCAGCATACGGCTCGAGATGCGCGTGACGCCCTTACCCATGACGACGGCCTGGATCGTGCCGTCGCTCGATACCACGGAGCACGCGCGGCCTTCCTCACGTGCCTCGATGCAGAGCTTCTGCACCACGGTATCGGCAGAGACGCCCGTCGGCGAAAACTCGATGCGCACGCCGCGGGCCGGCAGGTTGGGGCGCTCGTTGGAGATATTGCCCGCGCCGTCGAACACGATCACGGCCTCGTAGCGGCCCTGGGCAAACGCGGCAACGTCGTTGATGAGAGCGGTGCGCGCCATATCGTGAACGTCGCTGGAATACGGATCGTCGGAATGGTCGTAGACGAGCTTTTCGTAGCGCGGCGTGCAGTGGATCACGTTGTAACCGTCGACCACCAGCAGCTCGGGCTTGTTGGAGTGCACCGTCGAGACTGGGTCGGCGATAGCCTGCGCAAACGCATTGCCGCCCACGCCGTAGGTCGCGGCCGAAACAATCGGCTTGGCCGAGCCCTCGCCAAAGCGCTTGGCCTTGGACTTGGCACGGTTCTTCTTGGACATGCGCTACTCCTCCCCCATGAGCTCGCCGGCGTTGCGGCGCAGCCACTCAAAGCAGAGGGCCGTAGTCGCCTGGGCAACATTGAGGCTCTCGGTCATGCCGCGCTGGGGAAGCTTGGTCAAAAAGTCGCATTTCTCGAGCACTAGACGCGAGATGCCGTCGCCCTCGGAGCCCATGACGAGCGCCACGCGACCCTCGAAGGGAGCATCCCAGCAACTGCCTTCGGCGTGCTCAGAGGCACCGCCCACCCAAAAGCCAGCGGCCTTGAGGTCATCGAGCGCACGGGCGATGTTGGGCACCTGCGCGATAGGCAGATGCATGACGGCGCCGGCTGAAGTCTTGTAGCTGCCCACGGTCACGCCGGCGGCACGCTTGTTGGCGATGATGACGCCGGCCGCGCCCACAACCTCGGCGGAGCGCACGATGGCGCCAAAGTTGCCGTCGTCAGTCACGTGGTCGAGCACCACGACAAGTGCCGGGCCCTCGCCTGCGCGGTCGAGAATATCGGCGACATCGGCATAGGGGAAGTTGCCAACCTCGAGCGCGATGCCCTGGTGGGCGCCATGGCTCGACAGCGCGTCGAGCTGCGCGCGCGGCACATACTTAATGCGGACACCCGCGGCATTGAGGTCGTCGACTAGGCGCGACAAGGCGGCATCGCGCTCCCCGCCCTCGGCAATGAGCGCGCACTTGATGGGAAAACCAGTGCGCAGCGCCTCGGCGGCTGCACGACGACCTTCGATAAACTCGCCCTTGGGGACCTGAACGTTGTCGCGGTTGCGATCGCGCTGAGGACGTGCGGCCTGGGTGCGATCGCGCTGGCCCTTGGAAGCGGCAGCGCGGTCGTTACGGCGAATCGGACGCGAGCCAGAAGCGGCCTGCTTGCCGCCACGAGACGCGCGCTTGCGATTGTCGGCCATAAAGCGACCTCCTAAATACAACTATCAAACGAAACAAAATAAACGACCGCCCATGAATATTAATTCGGGCGGTCGGTACGGGTTTTCCAAGTGCCCGAGATTGCCGTGAAAGAGGAGCGACGCGTACTTGAGTACGCGAGCGACGGTTTGAACGGCAAGGTCGGGTGCTTGGGAAACCCGCAGGGATTAGAGAGTCTTAATACGGGTGCCGGCGGCCGTATCCTCGATCGTCAGCCCGAGGTCCTTGAGCTGATCGCGGATGGCGTCTGCCAGATCCCAGTTCTTGGCGGCACGGGCCTCGGCGCGGGCCTCAAGAATCTTGGCAGCTGCCTCGTCCACGTCGTCACCCGTGTAGGCAACCAGGCCGGCGGCAACGCCCAGCAGGCCCAGCGGCAGCTCGACCTTGGGCTCGGGCAGCTCGACGCCAAACGTATCGAGCAGCTCGGTCAGCGTATCGGCGGCAGTCAGGACTGCGGCCTTGTCGGCAGCATCGCCCGCCTGCTCCAGATACTGGTTGCACTCGGTGACAAAGCCAAAGACGGCACCCATGGCACCGGCGGTGTTAAAGTCGTCGTCCATGCACTCCTTAAAGGCGGCACGGGTCTCGGCGGCCTTGGCGGCAAACGCCTCAGATGCTGCCTCATCGGCATCGGCCGTCGCATGGTTCGCGGCCCAGCGCAGGTTCTCGACCGTACCGGCGATACGTGTGAGCGAGTTCTCGGCACCCTCCAGGCGCTCCCAAGAAACTGTCTCTTATACACATCTGACGCTGCCGACGAATAGCCTTGTGTAGAT
>URGY01000054.1 GCA_900547505.1 uncultured Collinsella sp. | reverse complement strand
GTGCCGCACAGCGCCACGCTCGCAGCCCCCGCGGCATCGATAATCTCGAGCGGCGTGTAGCTGCACAGAAAACCGACCAGGCGATTACCCGCCTGCTTACAATCCTTGACGCGAATAAACGCCGCCTTGCGCTGCTCGTTGAACTCCTCAAACGTGCGCGGCAACGGCTGCTCAATATTTTCCGACATATAACTCCTAAACCTTTCAACCAACCAAGGAAACGGCTTTCCCAGGTGCCCGAGGTTGCCGTAAAAGAGGAGCGCCGCGTACTTTGGTACACACGCGACGGTTTGAACGGCAAGATCGGGTGCCCGGGAAAGCCGCCGGGGCGGATAGTCCTAAATGGTCTCCAAGAAAGCTTCGATCCTGGTTTGTAACTGGCCTGCGTCCTCGCCGGCGTAGTCGGTCGTGATGTGCATAAACGGAATGCCTGCCTCCTCGGCGGCCTTCTCCACGGCAAACGACTCCATCTCGTAGAGCGTGCAGAACTGCAGAGCCACGTCGACGATGCCGTCGGCATGCAGGTCCTTGGCCATCTGGACAATGTCCTTCATACGCTGGTCGTTGGGCGTAAAGACGGCGCAGTTGATCTTAAAGTAGCGCTCGGCGATGGCGTCGAGCATCTCGTCGACCGTCTCACCGGTCTCGTCGACCAGGTCCTTGTAATAGCGCGAACCCGTGCAGGACTCCTCGCCGACCACGACGCCACCGGCCTTCTCGATGAGGTTGAACAGCTTCCAGTTGGGCACGGCCATGGGCGTGCCGGTGTACAGGATACGCTTGGTCCCCTTGGGCGCCACGCCCTCGCCGGCCTCGACACGCTGCTCGCACTCAGCCGCCATATCGTTGATGGCTCCGGTCAGACGCGGTGTGTCGTCCATAAAGGCGGCCTGAACGGTCAGCAGGCTGTCGAGACCGCTGATGGGCGCAGGGTCGGCAGCGCGGGTCGCAGCGAGGCGCTGCAGGGCGCGGCGTTTCTCATTGACGGCGTGGATGGCGGCCTTCAGACGCTCAGGCGTAATCGTGACGTCGCACTCTTCCTCGATCTTGGCGGCGAGCTTTTTGACCTCGGCCTTCCAGGTCACGAGCGTCGACTCGTCGTGCACATTGGGGATATCCATGACGTACATGTTCTTTTGCGTTGCAAAGAACTCGTAGGCCTTCTTCTTGCCATCGCAGGTGTTCTCGCCTACCACCAGGTCACTCGACTCAATGTAGGGGCAGACCTCGCCCAGCTTAAAGCCGGCAAAGCTCTTGATAAGCGGACAGGTGTTGCGCGGCAGATGCTCCTCGACCTTATCGGTTGCCCAATCGGCACCCGAGCACAGACCCACGGGGATACCGTCGCAGGCGAGAACAATCTCCTCGGGCACGTAGACGCAGAACGAACCGACGATCTTGGTGGCCTCGCCGGCCTCCTTCTTGTCGAGCATCTCCTTAATGCGGCCGCTGTGGATGTTGGTGGCCACAAAGTCCAGGTAGGACGTGGACTTGGGGCGATTGTTCTGCGTCAGGAACATGTCGCCGTACATCTGGCCCACGGCGCCCAGCAGCATGTCGTGATCGACAAGATTCATGCCGAGGCTCTCCCACATCGGATGGAAATCGAATTCTTCAGCCATGACGGTTCCCCTCTCGAACCAAAAATGGATAACAGCGGTATCGATGCACGACGGACGGCGTTTGCCCGGCCGTGCTCAAACCCGGAATTTTAGGGAACCTGCTTTGCGGTCGATTATTTAGTTGTGCGTCGTCTCTCCCGGAGCCGTGAACATACCTGCTCATATGCGACTCCGAGCCATATACAGGGCGCGCGCGGCAACGCGGCGAATGTATGTCGTCTGCGGCATATGCGCACCCTCCTTTACAAGTTGAGGTCAACTATATCAACGGTCGTCGACCATGCGAACACCGTTGACATTCGTACGACAGCGTCGTGTGCCATCGTTTAATAAATAATTATCTTGATTGATAAAGGTTTGTCATTCCTCATTCGGCGAACGGCAAAAAGCCGCCGAGGCTTATATCCCCGACGGCATTACCCAGCGCTATCGACAAACCAAATGAATCCTGTTGGCATCAAAATGCATACGCAGGGTCTCGCCTTCTTGCGGTAACCCATCCGCTGGCACGCTCACCTTGTTGACCTTCCACTGCAGACGCGTTGGTGCATCGGCCCGCGGCGCATCCAACAGCACCAGGCGCTCAAAACGCGAATCGCTCACGCGCGCTACGTGCAGGTCGTAGCTGTTGCGACCCCGCTCGGCACGGTTGTCCATATGGAAGTAGCTCGCGCGAATGCCCAGGTACGCCACATTATCGGGAACCTCGCGACCCACGTTAAAGGTCATGCCCCAATCGAGCGCCTCAACTTCCTCGGGCCCGATCTTTCGCGCGCGGCTTGTGTTCTTGCAGCCCGTCAGACGCAGCGCCGCAAGCGTCTGCGGGCAGCGAACCACATCCTCGACGGAGCCGATCTCCTCAACATGCCCGTTGTGCATCACGCAGATGCGCTCGCACAGACGGCACGCCTCGTCGATATCGTGACTCACGTAGAGCACGGTGCGGTTGCATACATCGAACAGGTCGAGCATGTTCTGTTCGAGCGCGCTCTTAAGATAGGAATCGAGTGCGCTCATGGGCTCGTCGAACATAAAGATGCCCGGGTGCGCCGCCACCATGCGCGCGAGCGCCACGCGCTGCTGCTGGCCGCCCGAGAGGCGCGCGGGATAGCGGTCGGCGAAATCAGCCAGACCGAAAATGCCCAGATAGCGCTCGGCGAGCTTTTTGCGTGCGGCGGCGTCGCCCACGTCCTTTACACCGGCACATACGTTATCGGCCACCGTCATGTTGGGAAACAGCTGATAGTTTTGGAACAACAGGGCGCATTTGCGCGCCTGGGGCGACAGGTTGATGCCCGCCGCCGAGTCAAAAAAGGTCACGCCGTTGACGACGATCTTGCCCTCGTCAGGCGTCTCCACGCCGGCAATGCAGCGCAGCGTACAGCTCTTGCCGCAACCCGAGGCGCCCAGCAGCGCCACGCGCTCCTCGCCGGCCTCAAACTGCATATCGAGCACAAACCCGGGATAGCGCTTTTTGATATCCAGAACGAGCGACATGGCCTATCGACCTCCCTTCGTGACCGCGTCATCGCGCATAAGTTCAGCCAGCGCCTCGCGATCGATACGCAAGGCATCGCCGCCCGCCGGGTCGAGCGAATCGCGCTGTCCGGCAAGCTCTTTGGCCTGTTTGCGCTCCGCACGGGAGAGACCTCGCTCGCGATACTTTTGCGAATGCGCCGTATACATGTTGATGAACAGGATGACTAGGAAACTAAACACGATCACGACGACGACCCAAAAGAGGGCTACCGACGTGTTGCCGCCCATCCACTCAAAGTAGATGGCGATGGGAATGGTCTGCGTAATACCGGCGTAGTTGCCCGCAAAGAACAGCGTGCAGCCAAACTCGCCCATCGCGCGGGCAAAGGCGAGCACCGTGCCGGCGGCAATCGAGGGCCAGCTAAGCGGCATCATGAGCTTGGTAAAGATGCGACGCTCGGACCAGCCCAGCGTGCGCGCCGCATCGAGCATCTGCGTGTCGAGGCTCTCGAAGGCTCCGAGCGCCGTACGATAGACGAGCGGGAACGACACCACCACGGCAGAGATCACCGCCGCCGGCCACGTAAAGACGATCGAGACGCCGTGCGCGATAAGCCACCGACCGACCCCGGTCGAGCGGCCAAACAACATGAGGAGCAGAAAGCCGCAGACCGTGGGCGGCAGCACCATAGGGATGGTAAAGACCGAGTCGAGCAGGCCCTTGATGCGACTCGAGGTACCCATAGTCTTCCACGCGGCAAACAGGCCCAGCGCGAAGGCAATCGCCAGGGCGAGGCCGCTCGTTTTGATAGACACCCAAAACGGACGGTAGTCGATGTCGCCCAAAAAGGAGGCCAGAGAGGTCAAGGGGCCCTGCTCATCCCGCAATACGACAGACGATGCTTCTGCCATTTGAGCGCTATCAAGCCAACGCGCGCCGCCCTTGGCATCGCCCGAGGCTGATGCAATCACCACATAGCGGTCCCCATCCGCACCGCGCTCGTCAAAGCTATAGGTATACCCGCCAGCATCAAACGTTGTTTCCGCCGTGACATACCAAGGAAGATCCACGTCCCCTAGCTGCGCACCTCCCATGCAGTTTGCGCTGTCGAGTTTACAGACGAGGGCCTTGAGGCCCGATACGCACTCGTTGTCCTGCGGATCCAATCCATACTTCTCGACCGCCTTGGGCGATATCCACACCACAACGCGATCGGCAGCAGGCGCCACCACAAGGTCCACGTCCTCGTCAACGGGAAACCGGTAGCCCTCAGGCTGGCCCTCCATGGCACGAGCAGTCCCCTTGGCCAACCGCTCAAAACCCTCGATCCCGTAGGAAAGCCCATGAGCGGTCGCAGCAACCTGGGCCCCGTCCTCAGCGTTCCCAGCAAATGCAAATCCCGGCACCCAGCAAAGCGCGAATGTCAGAGCACAGGCGACAAGCATGCGGAATCTATTAAGCACGAAAAGCTCCAAGCGAATACAAGGACGGAGTGAAACACAAAACGATGGAATTATCGCGCCAAGCCGCACTACTCGGAAAGCTCAAAGCCGTACTTAGCCCAAATCTTCTGAGCTTTCTTGTTGGTCAGACAGAAGTCGATGAACGCCTTGGCCTCGTCGGCATGTTCGGAGCCGTCGGCGACAGCGCCCGGATACACGATGGGCTTATGCGAGTCCTCGGGACACACAAAGGCCTCCTCGATGCCGTCGTAGCGGAAGATGTCTGAGCTGTAGACAAAACCGGCCACGCAGTCGCCTGTAGAGACGTAGGCGGCAGCGGTGCCGACCTTGTCGGCCAGGGCCACCTTGTCGGCGATCTCGGGAGCATACTCGCCGTCGTCGCCCTCGGTGCCGGTGTAGAGGCCCACGGAAGCCAGCGCCTGGTTGGCGTACTTGCCGGCGGGGACGGTCTTGGCGTCGCCAATGGCGATCTTGCCGTCCAGGTTCGCGACGTCGGCGATGGCCTCGACCTTGGTGTCAGAGCCCTCGGCGCGGATGATCACGAGGTCGTTGACGAACATATCCTCACGGGTGTCGGCGTCGACGAGCTCGGCGGCCTCGGCGTCATCCATGGTGCCCTTGGAGGCCGTGATAAGTACGTCGACGGCGGCACCGGCGCGCATTTGCTCGACAAGGTCGCCAGACGCCTTAAACTGCGTGTCGGCAAACGTGGTGCCGGTCTGCTCGGTGTAAAGCTCCTGAACCTCGGGCAGAGCCTTCTCGAGCGAGTTGGCGGCAAAGACCTGCAGCTCGACAGCTTTCTTGGAAGATGCCTTAGCAGAACCGGCATCGGATCCGGCCGGCTCGGACGTCTTGCTGCCCGAACAGCCGGCAAGACCAAGGCCGGCAGCGGCGACAGCAGAAAGCGAGACGAATCCGCGGCGAGAAACCATATCGAACATGTTCAACCCTTTCGAACGCTATGCCCGGGCACCCCGCCGCAGGCTTTATTCTGTTACTAGATTATACTTCTGCGCGAATAATGATAGTGAGATATTATTCTCGTCAGAGAATATAGTTTCGAGTTAGCGTGCATCTCGGCGTCGATTCGGCGGAAAACAAAGGCGGAGCAGCCGTTCAGGTCGCCCCGCCGCAGGTAAACCGCTTAGTTGGTATGTCCACCGCCCGCTGTCATCTGAGCCGCATGCTCCAGCTGGTCTGCTATGGCCTCCCAGCTTTCGCGGGCGGCCTTCGTAGAACCGGGAAAGTTTACGACAAGTGTATGACCTCGTTGCATGCAAATAGCGCGCGAGAGCATGGCGCGGCGCGTCTTGGTCATAGAGTACGCGCGGATTGCCTCAGCAATACCCGTCACATCGCGGTCGCAGACGGCGCGCGTCGCCTCGGGCGTCACATCTCGCATCGAAAGCCCCGTGCCGCCGCAGGTGAGCACGACATTGGCGTGGCACTCATCGGCGGCTTCCGCAATGGCATCACCGATCTCGCTGACGTCGTCGCGTACGACCACGTGCGAGGAGACCGTCCAGCCCTGCGCCACGATGAGCTCCTCGAGTGCAGTGCCCGCCTCGTCCTGGGCAAGATCGCGCGTATCCGAGCACGTCACGATCGAAATCTTCAAGTCCATAGCATTCCTCCTATTGCACCGTGCCCTCAGGCAGGTCGACACGCACGACATCCACGACGTCGCCCGCCTTGAGCTCGCACGGCCCTTCGTCAATACGCAGCAGGCAGTTGGCCCGCTGCATCGTGCCGAGCAGCGCCGAGTTCTGCGTCTTAGCCTCGGTCACCAACAGCTCACCGGTCTCGGGGTCGCGCAAAACCGTCGCGCGATCGAAGAAGCGTCGGTCCTGGCGCTTCTTCACGCCGTGCGTCAATATCGCCTGCTGCACGGGACGCGCACCCTCGGCAAAGCCGCGCATCTTGCGGATCGCCGGACGGGCAAGCATCTCAAAGCCCACATACGCCGCGGCTGGATTGCCCGAAAGCCCCAGGTAGGGCTTACCCCCGAGCAAGCCAAACGTGATGGCCTTGCCCGGACGCATCGAGATGCGATCGAACAGCACCTCGCCCTCGCGCCTGACCAGCGCCGTCACATAGTCGTAATCGCCCGAAGAGGCGCCGCCGCTCGTAATGACAAAGTCGCACTCCTGCACGGCACGATGAACCAGCTCGGCAATCGCCTGCTCATCATCGGGCGCAATGCCGTAGAACACGGGCTCGGCGCCGGCATCGAGCGCTTCGGCCATCAACGCCGACGAGTTGGAGTCGCGAATCTGCCCGCGCGCCGGCAGCTCACTCGGAGCGACCAGCTCCGTGCCCAGCGAGATAATGCCCACGCGCGGAGCGGCATGGACCTTCACGCTCGCGTATCCGGCGCTTGCCAGCAGACCCGCGCCCGCCGGAGCCACAACCTCGCCAGCACGCATCACGACGTCGCCGGCATGGGCCTCCTCGGCGGCAGAGCGAACGTTCTCCCCCACCCTGGCCGGCGCCGAGAACCTCACACACGAGCCCTCGTTGCCGTCACCGTCGAGCACATCGACGATCTCGTATTTCACCACGGCATCGGCACCTTCGGGTACCGGCGCGCCCGTCATGATGCGGACCGTCTCGCCCGCGCCGATTACGCCCTCAAACACATGTCCAGCAGCCTCGTGTCCGATAACGTCGAGCGTCACCGGCGCCTCGCCAGACGCCTGCGCCAAGTCCGCCGAGCGCACGGCATATCCGTCCATAGCACTGTTGGCAAACGGCGAGATGTCGATATCGGCCACCGCGTCCTCGGCCAAGGGAAGACCGGTGGCCTGCCACACGGGAATCTCGACGAGATCGGTCGGAGCAACGTGCGACAGAACAATCGACTGCGCGTCCTCCAGCGGAATGAGTTTCTCTGCCATATGCACCTCTTAATGCCACGGCGCACAACAGGGGCGCCGATTCTTTATGCTTGTCTCAGTATAATCCCCCGATGCGCGACCGCGACTTGACCTGTACCCGCAAATACACCTGTCGGCCGCAAGCCACGAAACAGAATCGAAACCAACCCACCGGCTCGTCGCGTTTACCGCGTTTTATAATGCTTGCGTTGCAACCTAAAAGAGGAACGTATGACTCATAACGACAAACCCGAAAGCGCAAACGAGGCGCAAGACCATCCCCAGCCGCTCGACGACGGCGGCTTTTTCTCCCTGAACGACGTCATCACGGCAGGCAGGCATCAACTTACCCGCTCCGAGCATCTCTTGGCTGCCGACACGCGCCGCAACGCCCGCAACCTACTCGCGAGCGCCAAGTTACTCGTACTCGTCGTCATCGTCTCACTCGCCATGGGCGTTGCCGCTTGGGCATTTTTGGCCTCGCTGAATATCGCGACCGACTATCGCGAGCACCATGCGTGGGTCTACGCCTTACTTCCCGTTGTGGGCGTTGCCACCGCATGGGTGTACAAAAACCACGGCCTTGCCGCCAAGCGTGGCAACAACCTGGTCATCGACTCCGCCCTGGGCACACGCCTCATACATATGCGTATGGCCGTCCTCACCTTCGTCTGCTCCACGCTCACGCACCTAACAGGCGGATCGGCCGGTCGCGAGGGAGCCGCGGTGCAGATTGGCGGCACCATCGCCAGCAACATCTCGAGCCTCGCCCACCTCAAAAAGCATGACCACCACGACCTCATGCTCGCCGGCATCTCGTCGGCCTTTGGCGCCGTATTCGGTTCGCCCCTTGCCGGAGCTTTCTTTGGCATGGAGATGTGCTTTATCGGCAAGATCGACTACACTGCGGGCATCTACTGCCTGGTCGCCTCGTTTACCGGCTACTTTACGTCGCTTGCCTTGGGAACCGAGTACGAAGCGAATGTCATCGCCAGCGTTCCCGCCATGACACCCAAAACGGTCGTCATCGTAGTCATCAGCGCCATCATCTTTGGTCTCACCGCACGTCTCTTTGCCTGGTCGGTTCGAACCGTCAAGAGCCTGTACGGCCGCTTTATCACCAACTACCTTGCTCGCGCACTCGTGGGCGCGCTCGTTGTGCTCGCGGCCTACGCGATGCTCGACGCCTGGAAGTACGCCGGCCTTGCCACCTGGCTCTCGGGCGCCGGTTTTGCCGGCAACACGACCCTAGCCGATGCGGCCATCAAACTCGTCGTGACGGCGCTCACCTTGGGCGCCGGCTTCCAAGGCGGCGAGGTCACGCCCCTGTTTGGCATCGGTGCGGCACTCGGCGGCTGGATCGGCTGCCTCGTCGGAATCGACCCCAGTTTTCTGGCGGCGCTCGGCATGCTCGGCGTGTTCTGCGCCGGCCTCAACGTACCCATCACCACCTGCATGATGGCCATCGACCTGTTCCACGGCACGGCAGCCGGGTTCTTTGTCATCGTGGCCTTTATCAGCTATCTCGCCGGCGGACACCGCGGCGTGTACCCCGCCCAGCGCATCATCTCGCCCAAGCGCCGTTCGCTTATTGTGGACGAGGGCGGCACGGTGGCAGAGGCTATCGAGCGCCACAACGACCTGATAGAGTAGACGTTAGTATTCGCCGTGCAGCCGCAATCGGGAGCAATTCGACCTGAGCGCGACCGCACTGCCATGTCACACGCCGGGAGTCGCCCCATGCACGCAACTGATTTTGGTCGCACGCTCATCATCGCCAACCCAGCCGCCCAGTCAGGTGCGGCACGCGAAGTTGCCGAGCGCCTGCAACGCTTTTTGGACATGACTGCACACGCATCCCAGTTTGACCTGGTGCTGACCGAGCGAATGGGACACGCCAAGGAGCTGGCTGCCCAGGCAACGAGCTATCGCACCGTTATCGCGCTTGGCGGTGACGGCGTGATCCACGAAGTCGTCAACGGGCTTATGACGCAAAAGGAGGACGCCCGCCCCGCTCTTGCCGTCCTGCCCGTGGGCTCCGGCAACGATTTTGCCCAGACACTCGGCATCGACGATTTCTCCGGCAAGGACTTTGGCGCACTGCTCACCTGCGAGCTGCGGCGTCAGGACATCGGGCGCATTCGCTCGTGGAGCCCCGCGAGCGGCAGCGGCGAGGCTACCGTTGAGTACTACGACCAGACGCTTTCGGTCGGCATCGATGCCGCCATCGGCCTTGGCACCACCGAGCTGCGCAAAAAGACCGGCTTGACAGGCGCGCCGCTCTACACCCTCTCGGGACTTGAGCAGTTTGGCCTGCGCTATCGCAACTACCCCATGACAGTCAGCTTTGACGGCGCGCCCGCCGAGCGCGTGAGGGCGATCATCATGGCAATTCAGCTGGGCCCCACCTATGGCTCGGGCTATCGCATCTGTCCTGATGCCGACCCCTGCGACGGCGTGCTCGACGTCTGCTACGCCTGCGGCCCCGTTCCGCGCGCGGTCGCTCTTCCCATGTTCCTTTCGGCCAAAGATGGACACCATACCAAGCTGCCACCGGTTCGCATGCGCCGCTGTCACCATGTCGAGCTTACCTTTGAGGAGCCTGACTACCCCATCCAGACCGACGGCGAGCCCGTTGTCGCCTCGCGCATCGAGGTCGACGTCCTCGGCGGCGCCCTCCACGTCTGGCGCCCCACCCACTAGCCACCCCTAAGTTGCGGTGAAATAGGGACTGTTTATGCAGCTAAATCCGCAAAACAGTCCCCTGTCTCTTATACACATCTGACGCTGCCGACGAATAGCCTTGTGTA
>URGY01000053.1 GCA_900547505.1 uncultured Collinsella sp. | reverse complement strand
GCAGCGTCAGATGTGTATAAGAGACAGGTGTGATCATGGTCCTCGCCGTCGGTATCGTCGGCAGCCTAATCTGCGTGTATGCCCTGGGCTACATGAAGGACTTCCAGGCCCATGACGAGCACGAGGCCGCGCTGCACGGGCAGACCGCGCCCGACCGTCGCCCGCAGTTCCTGGCGCTTATGTTCCTGTTCCTCTCGGCCATGTTCGTCATCGTGACGAGCGACAACCTTGAGTGGCTGTTCTGCGGCTGGGAAATCACCACCGTGTGCTCGTTCCTTATGATTGGCTACACGCGCACGCCCGAGGCCATCAAGAACGCCTTTACCCAGATTATCCTCAACATGCTGGGCGGTATCGCGTTTTTGGCCGGACTCATGTATCTGCACGTTAACGGCATGCCGCTGACCATCTCGGGCATGATCGAGCTTTCCGGCGCCGGTACCGCGCAATCCGCACTGCTGGTGATGCCGGTCATCCTGTTGTCGCTCGCCGCACTCACCAAGGCCGCACAGATGCCGTTCCACACTTGGCTGTTGGGTGCCATGGTTGCCCCCACTCCCACGAGCGCCCTGCTGCACTCGTCAACCATGGTTAAAGCCGGCGTGTTCCTAATGGTCAAGCTGAGCCCGCTCTATGCTATCTATCCCGTAACCGGCTTTATGGTCACGAGTGTGGGTGCCATCACGTTTTTGCTCGCTGCCCTCATGGCCATTTCGCAGAGCAACGCCAAACGCGTGCTCGCGTACTCCACCATTTCCAACTTGGGCCTCATCAGTGCCTGCCTGGGTGTCGGCGCGCCCGAGGCCGTATGGGCGGCCATCTTTCTGATCCTGTTTCACACGGTGGCAAAGTCGCTGCTGTTCCTGTGCGTGGGCACGGCCGAGCATCATATCGGCAGCCGCGATATCGAGGACATGGACGGTATGTTCAGCCGCATGCCGCACCTGACGCGTCTGATGATGCTGGGCATCATGGGCATGTTTGTGGCGCCGTTTGGCATGCTCGTGTCCAAGTGGGGCGCCCTGGTGGCGTTCGCGCAGACTGGCAACGTGCTCATGATCATGGTGCTGGCCTTTGGCTCGGCCGCGACGTTCTTCTTCTGGGGCAAGTGGCTTGCCAAGCTTTCGGGTGTCGACCCCACGGCTCAAAACGTTGAGGTCAATGTCCATAAGACCGAATGGATGGCGCTCAACACCATCGCCGCGCTGCTGATTCTGTGCTGCGTGGCGTTCCCGCTCATCTCGAGCGGTCTGGTGTCGCCTTACTTGGCCATGGTGTTTGGCCGCGTGCCGTACGTTATTGGCAAGGACGCCATGTATCTGATGGTGGTTATCGTGGCGTTTATCGCCGTGGTGCTGCTGACGTCGTTCCGCGTGAGCAATAAGCCGCACGTCAACGTGTACCTTTCGGGCGTGGGAACCGACAAATATCGCCATTTCCGCGGCTCGATGGGACGCGAGGTGAAGGCCGAAAAGCGCAATTGGTATTCGGAGGATGCCCTTGGCGAGAAGCGTATTGGCCCCGCGGGTAGCGTCGTGTGCTGCAGCATTATCTTGTTTGCGCTGCTGTGTTGCGCGTGGATTGGGCCCGAGAGACTTGCCATGAGTGCGCCCTCGGTGCTGCGCGGCAAGTATTTTGAAGGTTCGGGTGTCGTGGGCATTTTTATTGGCACCGTGGCGTTTGCCCTGCTGGCGCCGCTTGTGGGCGGCCTGATCGACGGCCTCGACCGCAAACTTTCGGCCCGCATGCAGGGCCGCGTGGGCCCGCGCCTGCTCCAGCCATTCTACGACGTTGCCAAGCTGCTGCGCAAAGCCCCTGCCAGCGTAAACACCATGGACGATACCTATATGGCGTGCGCGCTCATCTTTACCGTGGTGGGCGGTGGCATCTTTGTGTCGGGCTCCAACACGCTGCTGTGCGCTTTTATGGTGACGCTCGCCGCGATCTTTGTGGTGCTGGCGTCCGCCTCGACGCAAAGCCCGTTTGCGCAGGTCGGCGCCGATCGTGAGTTGCTGCAGGTTATGAGCTACGAGCCCGCCGTTCTGCTGATGAGCGTGGGCCTGTATCTCGCCACCGATAGCTTTGATTCCATCGCCGTGACGGGGCAGTCGGCCCCCATCATCGTGTACAGCGCACCCATTTTCCTCGCGTTGCTCGCGGTGCTTACCATCAAGCTGCGCAAGTCGCCGTTTGACCTTTCGTACTCGCATCACGCGCATCAGGAGATTGTCCAGGGTGTCGCCACCGAGATGAGCGGCGGCACGCTGGCCAAGATGACCCTTATGCACTGGTGCGAGACCGTGCTGTTTTTGATGTGGGTGGGCATGTTCTTTGTCTGGGACAACCCGGTGAGCTGGGTGGTCGCCCTGGTCGTGATGGCTGTGACGTATTTTGTCGAGGTCCTGATCGACAACACCTTCGCACGCAGCACCTGGCGCAGCTGCTTTAAGCTCGGATGGGGTGTGGCGCTGGTGTTTGGCCTGCTCAACCTTATGCCCATCCTCGTCGACGTGTTTATTTAGGAGGCGGCATCCATGGATCATAAAATGTCGCGCTCGCCGTGGGTTATTCATTACGACGGCTCGAGCTGCAACGGATGCGATATCGAGGTGCTGGCCTCGCTCACGCCGCTGTTCGACGCGGAGCGCTTTGGCGTGGTCAACACCGGCAACCCCAAGCATGCGGATATCTTTTTGGTGACGGGGTCGGTCAATGCCCAGAACCTGCCCGTCGTGCGCCAGATCTACAACCAGATGCTCGAGCCCAAGTGCGTGGTGGCCTGCGGTATCTGCGCGTGTTCGGGCGGCGTGTTCCGCGATGCGTACAACGTGATCGGCGGCGTGGACCGCGCGATTCCCGTGGACGTGTACGCGCCCGGGTGCGCCATTCGCCCCGAGACCGTGATCGATGCCATCGTGGAGGCGTGCGGCATCCTGGACCAGAAGGAGGCCGTGATGCGCGCCGGCGGCGACCCGCTTACCGTGGGCGGCGCCGCAACCTGGGACGGTGGCGTTGAGCTGGGCGAGGACGGGTTTGTGGCTGCTGCGGGGGCCGGCGACACGGCCGCTGGGACGCCCGCCATGCCCGCCGCTGCAAAGGAGGCCGAGTAATGCAAAAGGCTATCTATACCACCGTCGGGATTGACGAGCTCCTGTCGCATGTCCAAGCGCTCAAGGGCGTCGGCGCGCGCTTTGTGCAGATGCACGCCGAGCGCAGCGTCGACGATGGCTCGTATCGCTTGGTCTATACGTTTATCAACGTTCGTGCTGCTCAGGAGCATATTGCGCAGGACGGCAGCTATGCGATCGAGAACCTGATGGTCGAGGGAATTGATCAGTGCCAGGAGATTCCGTCCATCAGCTCGTACTATCCGGCGGTATTTCCGTTTGAGAACGAAGCGCACGACCTGTTTGGTCTTGCCATCACCGATATGCAGATTGACTTTAAGGGCTTTTTCTACCAGGTCTCGACTGCCGAACCCATGAGCGTTATCACGCCCGAGGTGAAGGCCGCGCGCGAGAAAGCCATGAAGGTGCGTGCCGCTGCCGAGGCCAAGGCGCGCAAGGCCGCGGCCGAGAAGGCTGCTACTGCCACGGCCGCTGCGGGGGAGGGCACTGCGGGCGCTGGCGATGCTGCGGGCGCTGCCGTCGCTCAGCCCGCTGCGACAACCGGCTCCGATGCTCAGCACGATGAGGCTGCTGCGAAGGCCGCGCTCAAGGCTGCCGAGATGGAGGCAAAGCTCGCCGCCATGGATCCCGAGAAAGCGGCCAAGGTCCGCGCGGCGCTTGCCGCCAAGGCCGCCCGCGACAAGCAGAAAAAGGAGGCGTAAGGTCCATGGCTCATCGCTCCGTTATTCCGTTTGGCCCGCAGCACCCGGTGCTGCCCGAGCCGCTTCATCTGGACCTGGTGATCGAGGACGACCGCGTCATCGAGGCGATTCCGCAAATCGGCTTTGTGCACCGCGGGCTCGAGAAACTTACCGAAAAGCGCGACATGCACCAGTTTGGCTACATCGCCGAGCGCATCTGCGGCATCTGCGCCGTGGGCCACAGCTGCGGCTATGCCAGCGCCTGCGAGCGCATGCTCGACATCGAGGTGCCCGGCCGCGTGCAGTATATCCGCACCATTCTGCACGAGCTTTCGCGCATTCACTCGCACCTGCTGTGGCTGGGTCTGCTCGCCGATGCCTTTGGTTTCGAGGCGCTGTTCTATCGGTCATGGACCCTGCGCGAGCAGATACTCAAGATTTTTGAGAGCACTTGCGGCGGGCGCGTGATTCTGTCGATTAACGAGATCGGCGGCCTTAAGCACGATATCGAGGACTCCGAGCTGGCGGGCATTGTCCAGACGCTTGACGCCATGCGTCCCGACTACGAGGCCCTGGTGCATACGTTTTTGGATGACGACAGCTGCGGCGAGCGCCTGCATGGCGTGGGCGTGATCAGCAAGAAAGACGCGCTGGAGCTTTCGATGGTCGGTCCGTTCGGGCGCGCCTCGGGCGTGGACTACGACGTGCGCATGTTCGGCGACGGTGCCTATGCGGACCTGACTGCGTTCGAGCCCATCGTTGCCACCGATGGCGATTGCTATGCCCGCTGCCAAGTGCGTTGTGCCGAGGTCACGCAGGCCATGGACATCATCAAGGAGCTTGTCGGCAAGATTCCGCACGACGGCATCGGCGGGCGTACCAAGCTCACACCGACCGACGGCGCGCGCGGCGAGGTTGTGATTGAGCAGCCGCGCGGCGAGGCGTATTACTATGTGCGCGGCAACGGCACCAAGAACCTGGACCGTTTCCGCGTGCGAACGCCGACGTCGCAGAACCTGGCGGGTCTGACGCATGCGCTGCAGGGCGTGCTCCTTGCCAACGTGCCCATGATTATCCTGACCATCGACCCCTGCATTAGCTGCACGGAAAGGTAGGCGCGGCATGAGTTTGCTGACATTTGCCAAGACGGCCTTGGGCTCTATGGTCAAGCAGCCGGTAACGGTGTGCTATCCGCAGGAGAAGCTCGCGGCACCCGAGCGCCTGCGCGGACATATCGTCAACGACATGGGCGTGTGCATCTGCTGCGGCATGTGCGCGCGCCGCTGCCCGGCGGGCGCGCTTGCGGTCGATCGCAAGGGTGGAACGTGGTCGATCGACCCGTATGCCTGCGTGGTGTGCGGTGAGTGCATCGAGAGCTGCCCCAAGCACTGTCTGAGCATGGACACCGCCCGCACTCCAGTTGCGGCGAACAAGACTCCCATGGTAGAAACCAAACCGGAATAACGCGAAGACGGGGCCGGTGGGGCAAAATTGCCCCACCGGCCCCGCGCTTAAACGCGCAGCGGAGCCGCCGTGAACAAAACTATGCCGGTTTACTACGATAATTCGCCTACCCCCAACCACACCGCATTCGGCAAAACCAAAACCGCAGGTAGACGGCTTGCATTTTTGCGAAAAGTCACGCGTGATTGGTGACCTCGTTTTTATCGTAGTAAATCGGCATAGTTTTGAAATGGCACCATATCAGTAACAGCCCTTGAACTCCCGTGGACGGAGGGAACGGATCATTTTGGCCTTGCGAGGGCTGCCGCGTGACCCGTCTGCCACGAAATGGGCCCATCTACTACGTTTAAGCCGCTATCCTCAACCATGGCGAATTACGCAAAAACAAAACCGCAGGTAGCGCGTCTGTGGTTTTTCATGAAACGCGGTTATGGTCGGGGGTACCGGACTAAACGTAGTAGATGGGCCAGTTTCGTGGCGAGCGCCACCAATTGATCCCCTGGGGACGGAGGAAAACGGATCATTTTTGCCTGATGGCTCCGAGTCGCACCTATTTTCCTGCGAAAACGCCGTGTCTCAACTTTGGTGAGACATTTGTCTCACGCCCAAAACCGAATCTGGAACGTGTGTCACCTGCCCAAATTGTGTCTCATTCCGTAACTTTAGGCTGATGCAAGGTCTGAGCCTGCGAGAAGGGAGACGCGATGAGTAAGTACACGAGGGGTCTCTTGGCGGTGATACTGGCCGTAGTGCTGGTGTTGCCGGCTGCAGCATTTGCCATGCTGCCCGAGGCCAACGCCAGGTCCAGCACAGGAATGGACGGACCGATAATGACCGGAAAGGTCGCCGACCCCGACACCAGCGGTCGCTGGGAAATCTGGGCGGCAGGCCACGGCGGCAATAAGGTAACGACCCAAAACGTCGGTCGAATCTGGACCGACAAGACGGTCAAGGCAATCGAGGAAAACGAAGAGTCGGATTTTCTGACTACACTTTCAGCGATGTCCTCGACGTCTAATTCAACCGTGACGGTTACTACGCCGCTCGACATCGTGATGGTGCTGGATGCCTCTGGCTCGATGGATGATTCTATGGGTGGCGGAGACCGCACCAAGCGTATCGATGCACTGAAGAACGCTGCGAACAGCTTTATCGATACCATCGCCAAACAAAACGAGGCTATCGAGGGCGTTGATAGGCAGCATAGGGTTGCCATTGTTAAGTTTGCGGGCAAGAAGTCCAACGATATCGGCAACAATATGTATCGCGACGGAGGGTACTCCTACAATTACACCCAGGTTATGAAAGAATTGACCTACTGTTCCGGCAGCAATGCGGATGATCTCAAGAAGAATACAATTAATCAAATTCAGCCTGCCGGCGCCACGCGCGCCGACTATGGCCTAGAGCTGGCCGAGAAAATCACTACCACTTATGGCCGCAAAGACGCCAAGAAGATTATTGTGTTCTTTACCGACGGTACGCCAACAAAGCAAAATAAATTCGATGCGGGTGTCGCCAACGCTGCCGTGACAGCTGCTAAGAATATGAAGGACGGCAAGGCCACCGTTTATACCATCGGCATCTTTGATGGCGCGGACCCCAGCGCTGGTATCCAGGATTCGGGAAAAAGCCAAAAAGAGAACAAATTCATGCAGGCCGTTTCGAGCAACTACCCCAATGCCACGGCATGGGATACTCATGGTGCACGCGCGGAAAATTCCGACTACTATAAGTCGGCGACCAATGCCGAAGAGCTCAAGAAGGTCTTCGACGACATCTCTCAGGCCATCACATCGGAGCCGCCTTATCCGACCGAAATCCATAAGGGCTACGACGAGACCAAGTCCGGCTACATCACGTTTACCGACGAGCTGGGCGACTTTATGCAGGTCGACAGCTTCACCGAGGTCGTCATCAACGGCACGCCGTTTACCAATCCGAGCAAGACGGTCAACAAAGAAACCAAGACCGATACGTACGAGTTCGATGGCAAGGCAAAAGACCTGCTCATTACCGCGCAGCGTGCCGGCGACGACAATCCCCAGAAGGGCGATATCGTAACGGTCAACATTCCCGCGTCGTTGATTCCGCTGAGTCACTTTAAGACCGTAGACGGCAAGCTTTCGGTCGATACCGTTAAGCCCATCCAGGTGAAGTATGCCTCGAGCGTGAAGAAGGTCGCACTCGACAACCTGTTTACGCCCGAGAAGGTAACGGGGCTCAAGGATTACATCGAGAGCAATACGGCTGTCGATGACGGCGCCAAGACCGTGAGTTTCTACGCGAACAAGTGGAGCGGTGGTGCGTTGGGCGATACGGTTGCGACCTTTGAGCCGGCCGACACCAACCGCTACTACTACTTCCAGAAGCAGACTCCCATTTACACGGACAAGGACTGCACACAGCCCGCAAAGAATTCACTGGCAGAGAAAGGCACCTATTACTACAAGGATGAGTTTGAGGAGCAGGGCAAGAACGGCGAGGCCAAGCCCACCACCGCCGTCATCGAGTTCATCGGTGGCGACGCTGCCAAGTTTGACGGCGCTATAGTTGCCGACAAGGACGGAAACCTGTCGTTTAGCGTGGGAACCGCGCGCCTGGCCTTTATCGATGAGCTCCACACCACCAAGAAGAGCGTGGGCGGCAACAACACCGGCACCGCGACCGACGTTCTCAACCCCAAGTGGAATAACGTGTCCGCCAAGGCGACCGCGACGCATGTCAATTCCTACCTGGGCAACAACGGCAAGATCAGCTTTGCGTATGACATGATGCCGGCAATGGTGAACACCAAGGCCAGCTTTGGTCTAACCAAGGTGCTCGAGGGCCGCGCTTGGACGGATACGGACACGTTTGAGTTTGGGCTGACGTCCGAGGGCAATGCTCCGATGCCTGCGACTACGACTGCGATCGTGCACGGGGCCGACCTGGACGACAAGGGCAAGGCTGCCATCGACTTCGGCACGATTGAATACACCGAGCCTGGCACGTACGTCTACAAGGTTAGCGAAAAGCACGCCGGGACCACGATTGACGGCATTGCCTACAGCGGTAGCGTCGCGGAGATCACCGTGACGGTGACGCCCAACAAGAAGGGTGAGCTCAGCGCCGCTGTGAAGGTGGCCTGGAGTGAAGCCGAAGTGACCGAGTTCAAGAACGTCTACGCTGCGGATCCTGTTGAGTCCAGCGTTACCGACAAGATTGACGTGACCAAGTCTCTGACCGGGCGCGACCTTACGGCCGGTGAGTTCAGTTTTGAGCTGCGCGAGGTTAAGGGCGAGGACTCTGAGCTTATCGAGACCGTTGCGAACGGCGCCGACGGCAAGGTGACGTTCAGCGCCATCAAGTACACCGAGATCGGCCAGCACATCTACATGCTGCGCGAGGTCAAGGGCGACGCTGGTGGCATCACCTATGACGATACGACCTACACCATCGTGACGACCATCAGCGATAACGGCAAGGGCCAGCTGGTTGCCACGCACGAGCTGAAGGACGCCAAGGACGTCAAGAGCATCGAGTTCAAGAACGCCTACACCACGAATGCTACCGAGGCATCGCTTGTGGGCATCAAGAACCTGCAGGTCGCCGACGGCTTGATGCCGGTCGACATCAACGGCAAGTTCACCTTTACCGTGACCGGTGAAGAGGGCGCACCCATGCCCGCGAACGCGAGCGTGACCAATGATGCCAAGGGCAAGGTCGACTTTGGCAAGATCACCTTTACGCTCGACGACCTTAACAAGGCTCTGGGCGAGAAGCCCGAGAAGCGCGAGCACACCTTTACCTACACCGTGACCGAGTCCGGCGAGGTCGCTGGCGTGACCAACGACGCCAAGCCGTCGCGCGAGGTTTCCTTCACCGTGACCGATGACGGCAAGGGCAATTTGAGCGTGTCCCGCAAGCCGGACGGCAACGCGGCATTTACGTTCACCAATACCTACAGCGCGACGCCTGTCGAGACGAGCGTCACCGACCAGATTACCGCGAACAAGGTTCTGACCGGGCGTGAGCTTGCTGCCGGCGAGTTCTCCTTTGAGCTGGTCGAGGGCGACAAGGTCGTCGCCAAGGGTACCAACGCTGCTGACGGCACGATTGCCATGGACAAGATTGCCTACGACAAGCCCGGCAAGCACACCTACACGCTGCGCGAGGTCAACGGCGGAACCACCAGCAAGGGCATCACCTACAGTGACGCCAAGTACGCCATCGAGACCACCATCACGGACAATGGCGACGGTACGCTCAGTGTCACACATGTTCTGAAGGGCACCGAGCCTGCCGAGTTCAAGAACACCTACAGCGTGACCCCGCTCGATGCGGAGCTCGACTTTGGCCTGAGCAAGGCTATTGACGGCCGCGACTGGACGGATGGGGACGAGTTTAGCTTTACCATCACCGCTCCCGAGGGCGTCCCACTGCCCGATCCCGCAACCGTAACCGTGAGCAAGGGGGACGCGGAGGACGGCATTGCCGCCATCAAGTTCGGCAAGATTCACTTTGCGGCTGCCGGAACCTATAAGTACGAGATTCGCGAGAACGCGGGCAGCACGGTCGGCATGACGTATGACGCGCATGTCGCAACCGCCGAAGTGACCGTGACCGAGGACGGCGAGGGCAACCTGACCACCAACGTCACCAAGAAGGAAAACGGGCGCTTTACCAACACATACCGCACTGAGCTCGATTACGCCGCGGCCGGCGGCCTCAAGCTCAGCAAGACCCGCTGCGGACGTCCCATGACCGAGGGTCAATTCACCTTTACCGTGACGCCCGCCGACGATGATTCGGCTCGCGCACTTGGCCTGCTGCCCGGGGCCAACAACTTCGAGTCCCCCGCAACGATAGAGGGAACGGTCGGACTGATCGACATTCTGGCTGGTCATGAGGTTAAATTTACGCAAGCTGACGCCGGCAAGACCTTCAAGTACACCGTGGCCGAAAAGAACGACGGCCAGCCCGGTTACACCTACGATGACGCCGTACGCACGGTGACGATCGCCATCGTCGACGACACCGCCGGTACGCTCACTGCTACGACTGTCTCTTATACACATCTCCGAGCCCACGAGACTACGCTGCATCTCG
>URGY01000052.1 GCA_900547505.1 uncultured Collinsella sp. | reverse complement strand
CGGAGATGTGTATAAGAGACAGGTTTGCGGCAGAATAGGGGCCAAGCAGGAACTATTCCACCGCAATTGAAGGGGGCTGTCGTGGGCCATCGGGATTCATGTGATGATTTACGTGGGGTTCGTTGGGGCGTTTTGGGCGCTGGGCGCATTTCGCATCGATTTGCATCGTCGCTCAAGGAGGTGGACGGGGCACGGCTTGTGGCTGCCGCCGGTCGCACTCCTTCGCATGTTGAGGAGTTTTGCAGGGCGTTTTCGATTGTTGCCGCGCACAGTTATGCCACCGCTGACGATAGCGGCGATGCGGCTTATGATGCGCTGATTGCCGACCCCGATGTCGACGCAATTTACTTGGCTCTTCCACATGGCATGCATGCGCATTGGGTCTGTCGGGCACTGCGCGCGGGAAAGGCCGTGCTGTGCGAAAAGCCGGCCGTTTTGAATGAAGAAGAGGCCCATGCGATCGCCTCCGTTTCCCGTGAGTGCGGTGTGCCGTTTATGGAGGCGATGAAAAATCGGTTTTGCCCGATGCGCACTCGCGTGAAGGACTTGCTTGCGTCGGGCGAGCTCGGCCGTATCGTCTCGATTGAAAGCGTGCAAAAACTCGATTATGGTGAGCCCCCTTCGAGTTATCTGCTCGACCCGTTGCAGGGTGGTTGTCTATATGACATGGGCTGCTATGCGGTCGGGTGGTTTGAGGATCTACTTGCGGGTGCGTGCGATGTTTCGTCTCGTGAAGTTCGCTGGCGTGACGTATCGGGCGGCCACGTGGATTGGGCCGACGAGATCCGTATGAGCGTCGGCGGCATACCCATTCATATGGTGTGCGACGGCAAAGCAGCATATGAAAGCCGTTTGACGATTGCCTGCGAGCGGGGCTCGTTGGAAATCGAGCGCCTCCATCGCCCCGAGCTCGCCCATGTGAAGTACTCCGACGGACGAATGCTCGAAATAAATGCTCCGTTTGGGGTCGATGATTTCTACGGCGAAATCCAGCATGCGACCCAGCTCATCCGGGCGGGGAAACTCGAGAGTCCCGTCATGCCCCTTGCCGCCACACAGCGCTGCGCGCGTATTATCGATGCAATCCGTCTGGCCCTCTAGGACTTGGCGCTGACGCGTAGGGGATCATGACGCTGGCGCCCGTAACCATAGTGCTTGGTGGCCTGCATCTCTGATGCCCCTTTTATAAGTTGCGGTGGAATAGTTCCTGTTTGCGGCAGAATAGGGGCCAAACAGGAACTATTTCACCGCAACTGATGAGGGGGAGCTGGGGATGCTGACGATTGGGTGCCATCTTTCGACGACGAAGGGCTATCGGGCGATGGGGGAGACGGCGCTATCCATTGGCGCCAATACCTTTGCATTCTTTACGCGCAACCCGCGCGGCGGCAAGGCGAAAGACCTTGACATGGATGATGTGGCGGCCCTGCGTGACCTTATGGCGCAAAATGATTTTGGCCCACTCGTGGCGCATGCCCCGTATACCTATAACCCCTGCTCGGCCAAAGAGCGGGCGCGCGAGTTTGCCTTGGAGGCAATGGCCGAGGACTTGCAGCGTCTGGAAGCACTGCCCGGCAACTACTACAACTTCCACCCCGGCGCGCATGTGGGGCAGGGGACCGATGCCGGCATTCAGATGATCGTCGACACCTTGTGCCAGGTGATGTTTGAGGGGCAGCAGACGACGGTGCTGCTCGAGACCATGGCCGGCAAGGGCACCGAGCTGGGCCGCAGCTTTGAGGAACTGGCGCTCATCATTGAGGGCGTTGCCGACAAACGCCCCGAGCTGTCGGCCAAGTTGGGCGTTTGCCTGGACACCTGCCATGTGAATGACGCCGGCTATGACATCGTCCACGATCTTGACGGTGTGCTTGACGAGTTCGATCGTGTGGTGGGTATCGAACGCCTGCGCGCCGTGCATATCAATGACTCCAAGAATCCCTGCGGCGCCCATAAGGACCGCCACGAGTGCATCGGTAAGGGCTACCTTGGCAGCGAGGAGTTTGGCGGCGGTATGCAGGTTATGCAGAAAATTGTATCGAATAGCCGCTTGCGCGCATTGCCATTCATTTTGGAGACACCGAACGAACTTGCAGGTTATGCGGCTGAAATCAAATTGTTAAGGTCATTGCAGCAGTGATGACTGTCATAAAGTGGAGTGCTCCATTCACGTTATGGGTTTGTTTCAATCAGTTTTCTAATTGCAGATTCTCCCAAGCGGGTGCATAATAGCCACAGTTTTTGCAGACCTCTGAATCAAACGGGGTCACCGGAAGGAGACTGATTATGAAGCTCAAGAAGCTTGGCGCATTTGCCGCCACGGGCGCCATGGCGCTCGCCCTCGCACTGACGGGCTGTGGCTCGTCCAACGCCACCTCTGGTTCTGATGCCGGTTCCAGCAGCTCTGACGACGCTAAGGTCGAGAAGGTCGACGGCTCCAAGGAGTACGCGCTCGTCAAGGACGGTACGCTGACCGTCGGCACCTCTGCCGAGTACGCTCCGTTTGAGTACAAGGATGACAACGGCGATTATCAGGGCTTTGACCTTGAGCTCATCAAGGCTATCGGCGACAAGCTGGGCCTGGATGTCGAGTATGTCAACAATGACTTTGACACGCTGGTTCCGGGCGTCGCTTCGGGCGCCAAATATGACGTCTCCATCGCGGCTATCACCGACACGCCCGAGCGCGAGAAAGAAGTCACTTTCTCCGATTCCTACTACATGGACGATCAGGCTATCGTGACTAAGGTCGATAACACCGACATCACGGCCGACAACTACAGCGAGAAGCTCAACAACGCCGATGCTACCATCATCGTCCAGTCTGGCTCGACCGCCGAGTCCTTTGCCCAGGAGAACTTCCCCAAGGCCAAGATTGTCCCCTACAAGGACGCCACCGAGTGCTTCAGCGCCCTGCAGTCCGATAAGGGCGACGCCGTAGTCACCAACCGCTCCGTTGCCAGCCAGCTGACCGCCGAGCAGTTCAACACCTGCCAGACCATTAAGCAGATTAGCACCGGCGAGGAGTACGCCATCGCCATCAACCAGGGCAACACCAAGCTCAAGGACGACATCAACCAGGCCATCAAGGACCTGACCGACGACGGTACCGTTGACGCCCTCATGGCTAAGTACAACATCAAGTAAAATAGCTACTTGATTGCTCACGGGCCCTTTCCGTTTTGGCGGAGAGGGCCTTTGCGCTTCTCTTGACGGAGAGTATTTCCGTCTCGTTTTGCCGGCAACTTCTACGATAGGAGCCACCTTGTCTCGACTGAACAAAGGGGCCGCGGAGCAGCGTTTTCCACTGCCCGCCTTGCTCCAAAAGCTAGTCTGCGTCATGGCCGTGGCGCTCGCGCTGGTGTGTGTGGGGGCATATGCGCCCACGACCGCCCAGGCGCTTGAGACCGCAAAGATTACCGCCCGACCCAACACCGGTTCGGGCAGCGCTGTGGTCGGCGGTACCGAGACGCGCATTACCTGGGAGGTCCAGGCCGATGCCGATGAGGAGCTGAGCGGTCTTTCGCTGACGTTTGTCGACGGCACGACGTTTGGTACCGATGACACGCGATTGACGATGCTCTCGGGCGAGGACCTCATGGATCGTACGCCCATGAAGCCCACGTGCAAGGCTGACGGCCAGACGCTCAAGATTGATTTTGGCGAGACGGCGCCTGCCGGCGGCTTTTTCCGTGTCGAGGTTTATGGTGTGACGTTTCCCGTCGAGGGCGGCGATGAGGTCTTTAGCGGCACCTATACGCTCGCTGACGGGTCGACCAAGAAGATCTCCAAGATTCCGTCGGTGGAGATCAAGGGCGTGACGGCCTTCGATAACTTCTTGGCCGATCTTAAGGAACAGCCGTGGGTCGAGGCTTGGAACTCCAATATGTTCCTGCGCCTGTTCTTGAACCCGGTCATTTTGGTCCAAAGCCTGCCGATCGTCTTTAAGGGCTTCCTTATGTCGCTCTCGATCGTGCTTGTGGCGTTTCCGCTGGCCATTCCCTTCGGTTTCGCCCTATCGCTCATGCGCATTTCCAAGTCGCGCATCCTTCGTTGCCTTGCCGGCATCTATGTGAATATCATCCGTGGTACGCCGGCGTTCCTGCAGATCTATATCGCGTTCTTCGGTCTGCCGTTGGCCGGCGTCAAGGTTGATGACTACGTGCTCGGCGTCATCGTCATGGCCATGAACTCGTCTGCGTACCTGTGCGAGATCTTCCGTGCCGGTATTCAATCGATCCCCAAGGGCCAAAACGAGGCTGCTCGCTCTCTGGGCATGAATGCCTTCCAGACGCTGCTCTACGTTATGATTCCGCAGACGTTCCGCAATGTTTTGCCTACGCTGACCAGCGAGTTTATCTTGCTTTACAAGGATACGTCGCTGCTTGCGGCCGTGGGCGTGGTCGAGATCGTCATGAACGCCCGTACCATCGTGGCCACGACGGGCTCCATTACACCGTACGTGGTTGCCGCCCTGTTCTATCTGGTCATCACCCTGCCGCTCGCTCGCTTGGTGAGCGGTCTTGAGGCGAGGCTTTTGGGCACGGCCGAGACCAAGAAGAAGCGTCCCGCCAAGAGCGCCGGACAGGTTGTCGCGACGCCTGCCGATCACATCGCCGGTCTGTAAGGAGGTCCTATCATGAGCGAAACCAATAACTCGAACGAGGTCGTCGTCAGCATCAAGAACCTCCAGAAGGCCTTTGGCGACAACGTGGTCCTGCGCGATATCGATCTGGATGTGCACAAGGGTGAGGTCGTTGTGGTCTTGGGCCCCTCGGGCTCGGGCAAGTCGACGATGCTTCGCTGCATCAATCGTCTGGAGCATCCCACGAGCGGCTCGATTATCGTCGAGGGTGTTGACGTGTGCGCCAAGGGCGTCGACCTTAACAAGGTGCGCACGCATCTGGGTATGGTGTTCCAGCAGTTCAATTTGTTCCCGCACCTCTCAGTCAAAAAGAACGTCATGCTCGCGCAGCAGAAGGTGCTCAAGCGCAGCAAGGAAGAGGCCGAGAAGATTGCCGTCGAGGAGCTGACCAAGGTCGGTCTTGCCGAGCGTATCGACTTTATGCCGAGCCAGCTCTCGGGCGGCCAGCAGCAGCGCGTTGCCATCGCCCGCGCCCTGTCGATGAATCCGCACGTGATGCTCTTTGACGAGGCCACGTCGGCGCTCGATCCTGAGCTTGTCCGCGATGTATTGGGCGTCATGCGCGACCTGGCACGCGACGGCATGACCATGATCGTCGTGACCCACGAGATGGGCTTTGCCCGCGATGTTGCCGACCGCGTTGTCTTTATGGACGGCGGCGTTATCGTGGAAGAGGGCACGCCGAGCGAGGTCTTCGACCACCCCAAGAGCGAGCGCACCAAGGCGTTCTTGGGCAATATCTCGTAGCCGCTTTATATGACTGACATAGCAGAAAACGGGAGCCGGATGTGATCCGGCTCCCGTTTGTGTTGGGACGCGAATGTGTTTTGGCGCAGAGCGCGTTACGGGCGGAGCTCATTGCCGCTAGGCGAGCTCGGCTCCAAGTGCGCGACAAGCCGCCTCGCCCTCATCGTCGGGGGCGTCGTAGCAAATGACGGAATCGACGACGTTGACACCTGCCTCGTCGGCATCCGCCTTCCAGTTGTCCATCCATTCGCCCTCGGCCCACGAGTAGGAGCCAAAAAGGACGACCTTCTTGTCGCCGAGGGCTTCCTTGACCTCATCCCACATGGGCTGGAACTCATCGTATTCAAGCTCCTCGGAGCCCATGGCGGGGCAGCCGAAGGCGAAGTCATCATAGTTTGTGGCCTTGCCGGCAGAGAAGTCGGCGCAGGGGATGACTTCGGCCTCGGCGCCCGCGGACGTGGTGCCTTCGGCGACAAAGTTTGCCATGGCCTCGGTGTTGCCTGTGCCGCTCCAGTAGACGACTGCGATCTTGCTCATATTGAGTCCTTTCGGTTGTGTGGCGTGCGGCCGCGGTTTGTACGTTCTATCGGGTCGCCTGGGCAAGTTGCGCCAAGCTGCAGCCCTGCTGATAGATAAAGGTGAGGTGTTGGGTGCAGGCACGGTACGCATCAAACGTCGCAAGCGCCTGCTCGGCATTCGTATAGACCTTCCAGGCTCCAAAGATCTTGTAGTTCTCGCCACGTTGGGCGATGAACTCGTGCACGTCGTCGTAGGGATACCCCAGGAAGTAGCCAATTTCGTGTGGAAACTCGCAGGTGCAGCCGTTGTCGTAGCGTGCTTGATGGTCCAATGCGCATCGGGTTTGGCCGCATGCGCATTCCGCGGCGTTATTGCTTGCGAGCGTGATGCGCGATGCCAGGTGCACAAGACATGCCGAGAGGTTGCCGGTGTCGTAGCCCTCCTTGGCGAGTGCCGTTTTGGCGCGCGGGTCAGCAAGGTAAGTGGCGAGGCTATTGGGCCGATATGCGTACACGAGCGCTCCGCAGGGCCGCCAGACCAAAACACTCAGGTGGATGCCGAGCGGGTCAAGCTCGCGATTACACTGGGCGATAACGTTGAGCAGGCGTGCTCGGCGTTCTGCGATGGTTTCGGTTGCGGTCGAGCCGTCCCCGTGGGCGTAGACGCCGGGATAGGTAAAGAGCGATGCCGGCTTGATGCCCGCGAGCGTGGGAGAGCAGTTGCGCACGACTGCTGCCTGAAACGTTGGGATGTCTATGGTTCGAGTCACGGCGCTCCTTGCGGATCTAAACTGTTAGCCTAGGAAAACTTATACACGAAAGTAAGCCATGGTCAACAAAAAAGTTTGAAGAGGGAAACTAATTGACCGAACCGACATGATTTTGGGTTAAGATGGAGACACCCCATGGGGGTATCTAGATAGTGCTACTTGAAAGGGGAACGCATGAGTGACTTGCTCAACCCTGCGAATCTCATCGTGCTGGCCGTCATTGCCGTCGGCATGTTTTTTGGACTGCGTCGCATTGCCGCTTCGACACACGGGAAGAGTTGTTGCAGCGATGGTACGAGCGGTAAGAAGGCCAAAAAGGTTGTTGTGGTGGATACCGATGAGTCGCACTATCCCTATAGCGATGAGCTGCTCATCGGCGGCATGAGCTGTGACGGCTGCGCTCAGAACGTAGCCAATGCCCTCAATACGCTTGATGGTGTGTGGGCAACGGTAACGTATGCGGACCACACGGCACGCGTACGCTCGAAGCGCCCGGTTGATCGCGACGCACTCGAGACGGCGGTGAGGGGTGCGGGCTATTACGTTATGAAAATGTAGGCGTTGCCCTCTCCGGTGGGTACCAGCCTCCTGCCCATTGTGACTATCGGCATCCAAAAATTTGCGCAAAAATAACCTTTAGATGCGGCAAAAGTGGAGTTTGGTGACGGTTTGCGCGGAATTCGCCACCAATCGAGCATCTATTAACCCGTCCAAAAAATTACAGGTGTATATTTATACGCTGATTATTGCTGTGCTCAGATTGCAATTAATCGTGGACAGAAATGAAGAATGCTAAAACTGGGCTTTAGGACAGGGGAGGCTATAACCTTATGAGACGAGTGGGAACACTTGGCTTGGTGGCAGCGCTTGCCGCTATCTTGGTATCGCCGCTGCCGGCGCACGCCGAAGACGCTTCGGGTGCCGTTACCTACAATGCGGGAAATGGGTATTCCTTTGAGAAGCTCTCGCATCCTACGGTAGGAACGTCGCAGCCGGATGGCATCGTCGACTACCAGGGTGACGGTGCCATTGCCGTTCCGGGCGCTGATGGTAATACGGCCAACAACGAAGGCGATCGCGGCCAGAGCTACACTTGGGCGGCTGCGAGCTATGGTGACTGGCTTTATGTGGGCACCTGCTATGCGGCGATGGGCAACACGATGACGCTCATGAAAAGCGCGCTGGGCGATTCCTTTGATGCCGAGACCATGCGCCTGACGCTGGAGGCCATGTTTAACGGCACCTTCTTCTATGGACAGCAGAAGGAGGACGGCACGGCCGATAAGGACAGCAACAGCATCTTGCTCAAGATCAATACCAAGACCGGTGAGACCAAGCTGCTAATCTCTGATTCGCTCAACGGCGTCGCTCCTTTTTTCCGCAATGCCGTGAGTTATAAGGGTAAGCTCTATTTCTGCGGCACCGTCAGGTACAATGGCGGCCAAAACGGCCTGCCTGCTGTATACGAGATCGATCCTAAGACGGATGAGTACAAAGTTGTCTATCAGGGCCTTTCGAGCGCGCAGGATCAGGGTGCCGCCTTCAAGCAGGGCATTGCTACCGGTATCCGCGGCATGTGCGTCCATGATGGCCAGCTCGTCATCAGCAATGTGGGTAAAAATGCGGCCGGTAAGTTTGTGGCGACGATCCTGACGTCGTCTGACCCCTCGAAGGGCCAGGGCAGCTTCACCGAGATTGCCAACTCGGACACGCTGTTTGGCTATCCGGTGATTCGCTATCAGGACAGCATCTACGGCGGCGCCATTTGGGATATGGCCTCGTACAATGGCCATCTCTATGTCACCATCTGCACCGGCACGCCCGAGAACGCCCCCGATGATAATTCCATGCAGTCGTTTGCCATGGTCCGTGGCGACAAGAACGCCGACGGCAGCTATACGTGGACTCCGATTGTCGGCGACCAGGAGGCGGACGGTGCGAGGTATTGCTTTGGCATCGATCCCGCCCGCACCCGTTCTGGCGCTGCCAACCTCATCGTCTACAACGACTACCTCTATATCGGTGAATACAACGACGAGGAGATCGCCCTCGAGCGCATCCTCTTTAATAAGTCCAAGTCTGACGAGAGCGGCAAGAGCAGCATGGGCGGCGTTGACTGCTCGTTTGTGAATGCCAATCTTGAGCAGTCGGTCAACATCTATCGCATGGACAAGGACGAGAACATGCAGCTCGTCGTTGGCGATCGCACCGACATGTTCCCCGAGGGCGGTATTTCCGGCCTGGCTTCGGGCTTTGGCCGAAACGAGAACCAGTACATTTGGCGCATGCAGAAGTTCGACGGCAAGCTGTATATCGGTACCTTTGATACCGCGAGCCTGCTTGAACCGATCGGCCAGTTCTCCAATGGCGACATTATCGATATGACGCCCGAGGAGTGGGACTCTCAGGTTCAGCGCCTTAGGGACCTGCTCGATCACCTGCTCGACAAGAAATCGCCTGACGACCCCATCGTTCCCGTGAACACGCTTGCGGACGATGATTCAAACGAGGCCGTCGAGGTCGATGATTCGAACGAAGCTGCCGATGTCGATGACGAAAAGACTGAGGTTGCTAAGGGTTTTGGCGATCTGAGCGATGCGCTGGAGGATGCCGCGGGCGACCTTTGCGATCAGGCCGCGACGATGTCCGCGGACGTTGAGGACGACGCCGCTTATGTCCAGAAGATCGATGGCGAGATCGCGTACTTCAAGTCTTTTGCCGATCAGTATCAGGACATGCTCGATAGCTATGAGAGCCTGAAGCAGCAGTACGAGGATGCCTATGGCACCGAGCTGCCGGGCGATATTCAGGATGCGCTCGATAAGCTGCTGAGTGCGGAGAACCTCAAGAAGCTGAAGAGCGTGCTTACGTGCATGTATTACCTTCGCGATGCCGAGCGCGGCTTTGATATGTATGTGACCGAGGACGGCGTGAACTTTACGACGCTGACGACCAATGGCTTTAACGATCCGTATAACCATGGTCTGCGCACCTTTGCGGTGACCAACCAGGGTCTGTGCCTTGGTACCGCCAACCCGTTCTATGGCTGCCAGGTTTGGATCCAGCGCAAGGAGAATTCGGAGAATCCGATTGATCCCGGTACTCCGGATCCGACGGAACCCACCAATCCTTCGCAGCCGGGTGGCGGCGATCAGCCTGGTGGCAGCCAGACGGGCGGCAACGACCAGTCGAGCAGCACCACGACCACCGTCACGACGGCCACTAAGAAGACTCCGAAGGACGGCTCGCTGCCTCACGCTGGCGACTCGACCCTCACGCTGGTCTTGGGATTGCTGGTTGCAGCTGCCGCAGTGCTTGGCATTGCCCTCGTCTTGCGCAAGCGTTCTTGTCGCTAGGCGCGTCCGCGCAGCTCGATGTTTTGGATATCGTCGAAGTCGATGGCGATATCCCTGAGTTTGAGCAGCTTGAACGCGGGTAGCACTTCGTCGAGAATGCCGGTGCGGCTACGATAGCCGTATGTATCGTAATAGGTGACGCGCACTAGGTCGCCGCGTTTGAGGCCCTCGAGCTTTTGCGAAAGCTCGAGGGCTTTTTCTTCTGTGAGTTCGCATTTTGGCTCGGCGCTGATCTCTTGTTTACGCACAAGCTCGTAGTATCCCGTGAGGGCGGCAAAGGGCATAAAATGCGCGGAACGGCCGGCACGGACGGCGCCGTTGGCGGTGAGCTTTGGTGTGAGCTGCATAAGGTCGCCCGCCTTGACG
>URGY01000051.1 GCA_900547505.1 uncultured Collinsella sp. | reverse complement strand
GGCAGCGTCAGATGTGTATAAGAGACAGGGTCTGTTCTTTGTCTTCCAGCATCCCGCCGTGCTGCTGTGCCTCAACCCGGTGCGCGGCATCGTCTTTTTGCTGAGCCCCAACAACCACGCGGGCATCATGATCCTGGGCAGCTGCTTCCTCGCCACCACCGGTGCCGAGGCGCTCTACTCCGACATGGGCCACGTGGGCCGCGGCAACATCTACGCCACCTGGCCGTTCGTTAAGTGCTGCCTGCTGCTTTCCTATATGGGCCAGGGCGCTTGGCTTATGAACAACGCTGCCAACCCCGAGCTCATGGGCATTGCCGACCTCAACCCGTTCTACCAGATGCTCGCCCCGGGCCTGCGCCCGTTTGCCGTCGGCCTTTCCACTGTCGCGGCCATCATCGCCTCGCAGGCGCTTATCACCGGCGCATTCTCGCTGGTGTCCGAGGCCAGCCGCCTGGACCTTATGCCGCACATGCAGGTCTTCTACCCTGCCGAGACCAAGGGCCAGCTCTACATCCCCATGGTCAACAACGTCATGCTCGTGGGCTGCGTCATCGTGGTGCTGCTGTTCCAGAACTCGGCGCATATGGAAGCCGCCTACGGCCTTGCCATTACGCTGACTATGATGTGCACCACGCTGCTGCTCTTCTTCTACCTGCACGAAGAGCGCAAGCTCAAGGTTGCTCCGTGGATCTTCGTGGCCTTCTTCCTTTTGCTCGAAGGCTTCTTCTTCGTGAGCTCGCTCACCAAGTTCTTCCACGGCGGCTATTTCACCATCCTCATGGCTGCACTCATCATGGGCATTATGGTGTGCTGGTACAACGGCACGGCTGTTGAGCAGCGCCAGTTTACGCTGCTGCCGCTGCGCAGCTACCTGCCGCAGCTCAAGCGCCTGCGCGACGACGACCGTTACGAGCGTCTGAGCGACAACATCGTGTACCTGACCAAGGACACCCATACCGACTATATCGACCGCGATATCGTCTACTCGATCTTGGACAAGCATCCCAAGCGCGCTCGCGCCTGGTGGTTCGTGAATGTCGAGACCATGGACGAGCCGCATACCTTTGCCTATTCGGTCGAGACGTTCGGCACCGACTACGTGTTCCGCGTGCATCTGTACCTGGGCTACAAGATCAACCAGCGCGTCAATGCCTACCTGCGTCAGGTTGTTCAGGACCTGGCTGCCACCGGCGAGCTGCCGCCGCAGACGCATGACTACTCGGTCTACAAGGATCCGGGTAACATCGGCACGTTCAAGTTCGTCCTGATCCGTAAGCTTCTGGCGCCCGAAAGCGATGTGGAGCCCAGCGAGCGCACGGCCATCACGCTCAAGTACATCATCCGTCGCGCCGCCGGCACGCCCGCGCGTTGGTACGGCCTGGAGAACTCCAACGTGAGCTTTGAGTACGTGCCGCTGTTCACCAAGTTCAAGGCCGTGAACAAGATGCAGCGCCTGGCTCCCAACGAGCGGCCGTAGTCGACGCTCGAGGTTTGTCTGCGAACGGGCGGGCTTGTAATGACGGAGATTGAGTCCTGGGAGGAAACCATGGATGCAAAGGTGCTTGACGGTTGCGATTTTGCTGCCGAGCTGGTGCGTGAGGCGCGCGTCGACGCCGCCGAAGATCGGTTCTTTACGAATCGTGCCAACATGGACATGGCCGACCGTGTGATTTCGGTCGTGGTGACGGTGTTTGCCGCGGCATGCGTGTGCGCGCTGCTCGCGCACGTGCTGTTTGTCTAACGACCGCAGGCTGCAAAGGCTATACACTTGGAACCACCACAAGGGGAAACCGCCACAAAGGTGCCTGTCCCCTTTGTGGTGGTTTTTGTTTTTGAGAGAGGGGCGGGGCGCTGATGGACGTCCGTACGGACGGCGATATTGCCGATAGCTTTTGGTGGCGGCGCACAACGCTGACGCGCCGCACTCCTCTGTATGACGCCTGCGTATCGGTGGGGCTGCTGGTCGCGGCGACGATTGTGGGCGCGCTGCTCGACCATCCGGGTCTCGCGCCGAGCATCATGATCGTCTATGTGTTCGCCGTTCAGCTGTGCGCATTCTTTACCTGGAGTCGCCTGTATTGCTTGCTGAGCTCGGCTGCCGCCGTGGCGCTCTACAACTTTTTGTTTGTCGACCCGCGCTACTCGCTGTCGCTTATCGACCGCGGCTATCCCGGCATGTTCTTCATCATGTTCGTGGTTTCGCTTGTGTCGAGCTCGATTGCGTTGGCCCTGCGCCGCGCCTTGGCACAGGCTGCCGCCAGCGACCGCCGCACGCATATGGTGCTCGAGACCAATCGCATGTTGCAGCGGTGCGCCGATCAGCATCAGATCGTTCACGCCATGGCCACGCAGCTGGCGCGTCTTTCGGGCTGCCCGGTCGTGTGGTACAGCGCCGACGCCGAGGGCGATGACCTGCTGCCGCGTGCGACGTACACAGCCGTGGGTGATGCCGCGCCGGTGCACGAGCTGGCGCCGCAGATGCCGCCGAGGCTCTCGGCGTCCGCCTACGTGGGAACGCCGCTCGACGCCACGTTTGGCGGTTCGGCGTTTTATGGCATCTACTTGACGGTTCGCACAGGCGACGGCTTCGTGCGCTCGGGCGACCCCGCCTCGGTGGTGGGCGTGCTGGCTATCGTTGCCGAGCCTGACGTGCTGACGCACGAGGAACGGACGCTTGCCGATGCCATCGTGAGCGAAGGCGAGCTGGCGCTCGACCGCGCCCGCGCCATGGAGGCCCGCGAGGAGGCGGCGGTACTTGCCAAAAACGAACAGCTGCGCGCCAACCTGCTGCGCTCCATCTCGCACGATCTGCGCACGCCGCTCACCAGCATTTCGGGTAATGCCGACGTGCTGCTCGACCAAGGCTCGACCGGCACCGCCGTGCTCGATGCCCAGACGCGCCGCGGCCTGCTCCTATCCATTCGCTCGGATGCGCTGTGGCTCAACGCCACCGTCGAGAATCTGCTCGCCATCACCAAGCTCGAGGGCGGCGGCATGCATCTGTCGACTACGCTCGAGCTCATGGACGATATCGTCGAGGAGGCGCTGCGCCACGTAAGTCCGGCCGTGCGTGAGCACGATCTTAAGGTGGTGCCGTGCGACGAGCCGGCGCTCGTCAACGTCGATGCGCGTCTGATGGTGCAGCTGGTGGTCAATCTGGTGAACAACGCCATCACGTATACGCCCGCAGGCTCGCACATTGTGATTTCGATTGGCGTCGACGATGGGCGCGTGGCGTGCTCGGTGGCCGATGACGGCCCGGGCATTGCGCCCGAGGACCGCGAGCGAATCTTTGAGTCGTTCTACACCGCCAACCACGGTCTTGCCGACAGCCATCGCAGCGTGGGCCTGGGACTTTCGCTCTGCCGCTCCATTGCGCTGGCGCATGGCGGTAGCATAGAGGTTGCCGCGGCGGACCCGCACGGCTCGGTCTTTACGATTGAGCTTCCCGTCGCCGACGTTTCGTTTGATAAGGAGTAGCGCTGTGCCGAACTCTGCCGTAAAACCGCTCATCTTGGTCGTTGAGGACGACCCCGCCGTTCGCAATCTTATTGTTGCCGCGCTCGAGGCGCACGGCTTGCGTCATATGGCCGTGGAGACCGCCCATGCCGCCATCGCCGCCGCCTCATCGCAGGCACCGAGCATTGTGCTGCTCGATCTGGGTCTGCCCGATATGGACGGCGTCAAGGTGGTGGAGTCGGTGCGCGCATGGTCGGGCATGCCGATCATTGTGGTCTCGGCGCGCAGCGAGGATGCGGACAAGATCCGCGCACTCGATGCCGGCGCCGACGACTACCTGACCAAGCCGTTTTCGGTCGAGGAGTTGCTCGCGCGCATTCGCACGACGCTCAGGCGTCTCTCGTATGCGCAAACGGGCGGTGTTTCCTCCGAGGGCTCGTTCGATGCCGGTGAGCTGCATATCGATTTTGATGCCGGCATCGCCACGATGGATGGCGAGGAGCTGCATCTGACGCCGATCGAGTACAAGCTGCTATGCCTGCTGGCGCATAACGCCGACAAGGTGCTGACGCACCAGTTTATCCTGCACGAGATTTGGGGCACGGCAACCAAGAGTGACCTGGCGAGCCTGCGCGTCTTTATGGGCACGCTGCGCAAGAAGATTGAATCCGACCCCGCGCATCCGCGCTATATCCAAACGCACGTGGGCATCGGTTACCGACTGGTCACCCAAGGCTAGATCGCCAACCACCATCCCAATATGAGTTGCGGTGAAATAGTTCCTATTTGGGCCTTTACCAGGCTTTTTAGGAACTATTCCACCGCAACTTTGTTATTTGCCCTTGGGCTTGCTGGCGTAGAACTTCTTCTTTTTGGGCTTGCCGGCGGGGGAGGGTTTGCCGTCGCCGCGCGGCCCTCGGTTGCCGGCCTGCGCGTGCGCGGGTACGGCCGCACGGGGCTTGCGGGCCTCGGGGTTGCGCAGTTCCTCGACGCGCTCGGCAATTTCCTCGGCGCTAAAGCCGACCTCGGCCATGGCGTCCTCGATGGGCAGGCGGCGCACGATATAGCAGTGGTGTACCTTCTGGTTGCGTGCGAAGTCCTCGGGGATGGTCTGCGCCGTAATGTCTTCCAACACGACGCCCGCTCGTGCGAGCTTGCGCGTCTCGGGGCGGAAGCCGCGCAGGTTGCAGCTAAAGATGGCATGGCCGCCCTGTGCGAGCAGGCGTGACACGCCTGCCAAAAGCTCAACATGGTCGCGCTGGACATCCCAGGTGCGGCGGCCCATCTTGGACGAGTTCGAAAACGTGGGCGGGTCGACAAAGATCAGGTCCCAGCGGTTGCGCGTCTGGCGCGGGTCGCGAATCCAGGCAAGCACGTCGTCGCGCACAAAATGATGCTGCGGACCAACAAAGCCGTTCTGGCGCATATTGCGCTCGGCCCAGTCCAGGTAGGTGTTGGAAAGGTCGACCGTCACGGTCTCCTCGACGCCGCCGTCGGCTGCATAGCAGGTGGCGGTGCCGGTGTAGGCGAACAGGTTGAGGAAGCGGCGTGCCTGCTTGGCGTGCTCGCGCACCAGGTTGCGGGTGACGCGGTGATCCAGGAAGATGCCCACATCCAGATAGTCGTCAAAGTTGACGGCAAAGGTGAGTCCGCCCTCCTCGATGAGCGGCAGACGACGGCGCGCGATGTTGGCGCGCTCGCCCGATCCGCCCTTGCCGGCGCCCTGCTTGCCGTACTGCGAGCCGCCGCGCGAACGCATGCGGGCCTTGGCGTGTACATGCTCGGCGGGAACATCTAGGATGCGCGGCGCGATGGCCAAAATGTCGAGCATGCGGGCCTGGGCTAGCGCGGGGTCGATGGTCTTGGGCGCGGCGTATTCGGCGATGACGAGCCAGCGGCCCGGCGTCTGCGGGCAACCCTCGTACAGGTCGATGGCGGCGGAGTAGTCGGGCAGGTCGGCATCGTAGACGCGGTAGCAGCTCACGCCCTCGCGCTTGGCCCACTTGCGGCGCAGACGGGCGTTCTTACGCAGGCGGTTGGCGAACTGCTCCGACTCGGGGATGAGCACGGGCAGCGGCTTGCCGTCACCCAGGTCGAGCATGGCGGCAGGCTCGGGCATGGCGGAAGCGGCGGCTCTGTCGTTGACGTCGTCGGCATCCGCAACCTTGGCCTCGGCATCCGCGCTGGTCGCAGCCTCAAACGCTGCGGCAGCGTGGTCGAGCGAAGGCCAGACTTCGACGGTCGCCTCCTCGTTGTTGGGCATGACGGCGATTGAGCGCTCGGGCTCGGCGTGGAGCACGCGGGCCAGCAATCCGTCGCGGGTGAGCGCGGCGACCGGCGCCGCGGCAAGCTCGGGCGCGCGGCGCAGCTCGCCGACCAGCGTCATGGCGTCGTGCATGAGCGAAAGCGGTGTCTCGGTCGTATCCGCGACCACGGCGGCACCGGCGACGGCGCCGCCGTGGTCCAGTACGGTGGCGGACTTGGCGGCGCAAAAATCGACAAAGCGCTTGTAACCGGCGCACTTGACCATGCGCTCAGCGGTCTTGCGGGCGGCGGGGTCGATGTCTACGGCCACGATGCGTGCCTGGCGCTCGCGTGCTGCCGCCTCGCGCTCGCGTGCCTCAGCAAGCAACTGCTCCCACAGAGCGGCGTCGTGCAGCTGCCAGCCCTCAAAGCCCCAGCGCTCGCGTGCGGCGCCCGGGGCGCGGTCGGTCAGGATATTCACGGCCTCCAGCAGCAGACCGCCGCCGGCGCACGAGGCGTCGATCAGCGTGGGCAGGGCTTCGTTCTCGTAATCGTCGGCCGTCAGCTCGCGCTCGCACAGCGCGGTCCAGCCGACCTGCGCCAGCACCAGAGCGGCGTAGTCGGGGCGCAGCACGTGTGAGCCCTCGCCGGCGCGGGTCGCTGCGGGCGGCAGGCGTTTGAACAGCGGATCGCCCGAAAGGTCCAGGCTGATGCTCGCACGGCGCTGGCGCAGCGAAAGCAGCAGGTGAACGTCGGGGTCGGCGGCATCGACATCGGCACGACGGCCCGTGGTCTCGGCCAGGCGGTCGCACAGCGCGTCTTTGGCGCGCAGGGCCGAGAAACGCGTGTTGCGCAGCTGCTCGGTCACGCCGCGGGCGGTGATGGCAATGGTGGCGCCGGGGCGGACGATACTCTCCCAGGCGATGTCGTAAACGCTATCGTACAGTTCATCGGCATCCTGCGCCTCAAAGCGCCCGAGCACCACGAACACGCGGCTCGCCAGGCGCGACCACAGGCATGCTCGGTAGCCTTGCTCGAGCTCGCCCTCAAATGTAGCGCGGCCCTTCAGCCGGCGAACATGCGAAAGCCCGAGGCGTTTAAGCTCATCGGCGAGTGCGGACTCAAAGCCCTCGGGGCAGCTTGCGTAAAATTCCATGGGTGACCTCTCTGGTTGCGTCGCTCCATTATATGATGGATGCTTCGTTTGCCCTTATCCTCGAAAGGAACCCATATGATTGATGCGTGCCCCGAACCCGCTGTGCTCTTTTTTGACGTGGACGGCACGCTGACGTCGTTCGATCCCGACGATATGACCGATAAGGACTTTTCTGCGGTTCGCCCTTCGCAGGCGGTGATTGAGGCGTTTCATCGTCTGCGCGACGCGGGACACAAGGCGTTTATCTGCACAGGTCGCCCCCTGTGGCTCATTGCCGATAGCCTGCGTGCGCTCGACCCCGCGGGTGTCGTTGCCATGGCGGGAGCGACGCTCGAGGTCGAGGGCCGCGTGGTGCATGAGGACTGCTTTGACGAGGACGTTATCGCGGAGCTCGCGCGCCGTATGGCCGCGGCAGGGATTGAGGCCTTTTTCGAGACCAACGTGGCTACTTTTGCCCTGGAACCCGCGGGTGTTGAGCAGTCGTCTCTGATCGGCACTTCTGTGGTGCACAGCGCCGAGGAGATGCGCGTCGACGGCAGTCTGCGCGTGGGCAAGGTATGCCTCAATGTGCCCAGTTTGGCTCGCGTAGCCAATGATGACGGCTTTATCGATTGCGAGTTTGAGCTGTGCAACACCGGTGGCCAGAATCGCGAGCTGAGCCCCAAGGGCATTGACAAGGGCGTGGGCGTGGCGCGAGCGCTGGCGTATCTGGGCCGCGAGGGAAATGCGCGCACCTTTGGCTTTGGCGATTCGGGCAACGACCTGGGCATGCTCGCCGCCGTTGAGACAGCCGTGGCCATGGGTAACGCCATGCCCGAGGTCAAAGCAGTCGCCGACTACGTGACCGACGATGTCGCACACGACGGTACCGTCACAGCGATGCAGCATTTCGGCCTCATCTAATGAATCCCGCGTTCTGACGTTTGCTCAAACTGCGACTCTTCGCTTTTGCATGCTCAATCGATTTATCAATCCAAACACTGAGGTGTTTATACCGTTCGCCGAGAAGATAAAAAACCGCAGCTTACGCCTTGATAAACGTAGGTAAAGTGTTTAGCAGTTTATCGGCCGTATGCTAACGAAAGGAATCAGGCAGATGGCAATCAAGGTGTTCGCTGACGGTGCAAACCTCGAGGGCATGCTCGACATGTACGAGAACGGCAACGTTCAGGGTTTCACGACCAACCCGTCCCTTATGAAAAAGGGCGGCGTGACGGATTACCGCGCGTTTGCCAAGGAGGTCCTGACCCACATCACCGATGTGTCCGTCTCGTTTGAGGTCTTTGCCGACGACGTCGAGACCATGGAGGTCGAGGCGCGCGAGATCGCTACCTGGGCCGAGAACGTCTACGTCAAGATTCCGTGCGTGACCACCAAGGGCGAGTCCACCGCCGAGCTGGTCCGCAAGCTTTCGGCCGACGGCATCAAGGTCAACGTCACCACCATCTTTACGCCTACGCAGGTCGATGAGATGGTCGAGGCCGTTGACGCCGAGACGCCGTCCATCATCTCGCTCTTTGCCGGCCGCATCGCCGATACCGGCGTCGATCCCATTCCGTTTATGATGGAGTCGGTCAAGAAGGCCGCCGCCAAGCCCAACTGTGAGGTCCTGTGGGCGTCCACGCGCGAGCTCATCAACATTTATCAGGCCGAGGCCTGCGGTTGCCAGATCATCACGGTGCCCAACAGCATCCTGGCCAAGCGCAAGAACATTGGTCGCGACCCGTACGAGGTCTCGCTCGATACCGTGCGCGGTTTTGCCAAGGATATCGCCTCGCTCGGTTTCCATATCCTGCCGTAGCGCGAACACCGACTGTACCGTGGGCTGTTCGCCCCGGCCTTTCCTTTCCCTATCGCTCACGCGCTCCGCGAGGGTCGCGCTAGGCAAAGGAAAGGCCGGGGCTGCCGGTACGAGCTTGCCAGCAAGTTGGCGCTCGGTTTCCATATCCTGCCGTAAGCAAGGGTACCCCCGCCTGCGTCGTGCAAAATTGAGAGTATTCAGCAAGGTAAAGGTCTTTATCAGTTAACCGAAGCATGGAACGGCCCCCGTTTTGGCTCTGACGACGCTAAAACGGGGGCCGTTTTTTGCTTTTTCGTCTCTGAGGGGCATCCGGAACGGTGGAATTTGCAGAATACTCGCGATTTTGCACATCGCTACAGGGGGTACCTTTGCTTTGGCGGTTTACTTGCCTTGCACCATGGTGAGCGAGATCTTTTTGCGGTCGCGATCGACCTTTTCGACCCACACCTTGACCGTGTCACCGACGCGCACCACGTCGCTCGGGTGCTTGACAAAGCGGTTGGCCAGCTTGGAGATATGTACGAGGCCGTCCTGGTGCACTCCCACGTCGACGAAGGCGCCAAAGTCCACAACGTTGCGCACCGTGCCCTTGAGTTCCATGCCGGGCTCCAGGTCGTCGATGGAAAGCGCCGAGCGGCTAAAGACCACCTCGGGTGCGTCGTCGCGCGGGTCGCGACCGGGCTTCTTGAGCTCGTTGACGATGTCGATGAGCGTGAGGGTGCCGCAGTCTAGGTCGCTTGCCAGCGTCGAGATACTGCCCAGACGGCGCTCGATGTCGGGTACGCCGCCGCGGCTGAGCTCGCTGGCTTTAACGCCGGCGCGTTCCAAGACGGATGTGGCCACTTCGTAGCTCTCGGGGTGGACGCTTGTCGCGTCGAGCGGGTTCTTGCCGCCGCTAATGCGCAGGAAACCCGCGGCGTTCAGGTATGCCTTGGGTCCCAGCTTGGGGACCTTCTTAAGCTGGCGGCGATCGGTAAAGGCGCCGTTTTCCTCGCGGTAGGCCACGATGTTTTTGGCCACGCTCGGCGTAATACCCGATACGTATCCCAGTAGACTTGCGCTCGCGGTGTTTACGTTGACGCCTACGCGGTTGACGACGTCCTCCACCACGTGGCCCAGGGTGCGCGAAAGCTCGGACTGGTCAAGGTCGTGCTGGTATTGGCCCACACCGATGGATTGGGGCGGAATCTTAACGAGCTCTGCCAGCGGGTCCTGCAGGCGGCGACCCAGGCTCATGGCACCACGCACGGTGACGTCCAGATCGGGATACTCCTGGCTCGCGAGCTCGGAGGCGGAGTACACCGACGCGCCGGCCTCGTTAACGATAGTGTAGCGAAGGCTGGGCGCCTGCTCGGCAATAAACTCCGAGACGACTTCCTCGGTCTCGCGGCTGGCGGTGCCGTTGCCAATGACGATGGTGTTGACGCCGTCCTTTTTGACGAGGCGGGCGAGCTCGCGCTTGGTGCCGGCGACGTCGTGGCGCGGCTTGGTGGGATAGACCACGCCGTGGTCGAGCAGCTTGCCGGTCTCGTCCATGACGGCGACCTTGCAGCCGGTGCGGTAGCCTGGATCGAGCGCGAGCACGCGGGCGCCGCGCACGGGGCGCGCCGAGAGCAGGCCCTCGAGATTCTTGGCAAAGACGTTGATGGCCTCGGTCTGGGCGCGAACGGTGAGTTTGGCGCGGGCCTCGCGCTCCAGCGAGGGGGCCATGAGGCGCTTGTAACCGTCGGCGATGGCGGCGTCAAAGACTGTCTCTTATACACATCTCCGAGCCCACGAGACTACGCTGCATCTC
>URGY01000050.1 GCA_900547505.1 uncultured Collinsella sp. | reverse complement strand
CGAGATGCAGCGTAGTCTCGTGGGCTCGGAGATGTGTATAAGAGACAGAAGTAGGTCCATATGCGCCGTGTCAAGCCCGCTGCCCACCAGGGCAAGCGCTCGCTGCGTGATGGCAAAGGTAAACGGGTCCTCGGCGTCCTCGAACGAGCACACGCGCGCAACCTCGGCGATCGCGCTTGCGGCGCAGGTCGTCTCGTAATCGGGCGCAGCGCCGAGCGGCGCCTCCATAAGCTCGGCCTGGGAAACCACGTCGAGTGACCGTCCATGTGCGAGCAGCATATCGACCGTACAGAACAGCTCGCAGCGCGCAGCCAGGCGTCCGCCGGGTTTGCGGGCGCCCTTTGCCACGGCACGAACCTGCCGCCCCCGCTCGTCAAGCATCGTCAAGATCAGGTCGGTCTCTTTGAGCTTAGTCTTATCGAGCACGACCACTTTCGTGCGATATGTCCGGGAGCCTGCCATGCGCGCCGCGCGTCCTTAGTCCTCGGCGTTATAGCCAAAGCGGCGAATCTGGGCCTCGTCGTCACGCCAGCCGGCCTTGACCTTCACGTCCAGCTCCAAAAAGACCTGCGTGCCAAAGATGCGCTCAAGATCGCGACGGGCGTCGATACCGATATGCTTGATCATCTCGCCGCCCTTGCCGATGATGATGCCCTTTTGGCCCTCGCGCTCGACGTAAATGGTGGCGTGCACGCGCAGCACCTTCTTGGTCTGCTCAAGCGCATCGCAGATCACGCCAACGGAGTGCGGAATCTCATCACGGGTGCGGCGCAAGACCTTCTCGCGCACAAACTCGGCAACGAGCGTCTCATCGGAAGCGTCGGTACCCATGTCCTCGGGGAACCAACGCGGACCCTCGGGCAAAAAGTGCGCAACGGTCTCGATAAAGGCATCGACGTTGAAGTTCTTGACCGACGACGTCACGATCTCATCGTCATATTCCATGAGCTCGTGGGCAGCCTTAAGCTGCTCCATGACCTGTGCGGGGTCGGCCTCATCGGCCTTAGTGAGCACCAGAACCTTCTTGGAACGGGCGCATCTGACGCGCTCGGCAACCCAAGCGTCTCCCCTGCCGATAGGTTTGGTGGCATCAATCAAAAACGCGACGACGTCAACATCGTTCAGCTCGAACAACGCACTCTTGTTGAGCTCGGAACCCAGACCGTCCTTGGGCTTGTGGATACCCGGGGTATCGACAAAGACCAGCTGGTAGCCGGGACGGTTAACGACGGCGCGCATGCGGCGGCGGGTCGTCTGGGCCACAGGCGAGGTGATGGCGACCTTTTTGCCATAGCAGGCGTTGAGTAGCGTGGACTTGCCGGCGTTGGGGCGGCCGACCAGGGCCACGAAGCCGCTGCGAAAACCAGGCTCAACGTCGCCAAAGCCCGCGAGGTTGTCGTCCTCGTCGCACAGGGCGTCGAGCTCCTCATCGCTCATGCCCTCAAACGGGTCGAACTCCTCGACATCCTCGAGCCCCTCGGTATCCACCGCGTCCAAAGTCTCGTCGTCCAGGATCTCATCGGTAGGCTGCATATTATCGGACATGGGAATCCCTTTCTAAATAAAGCCGAGCGCGTGGGCAAATACCAGTACGCCCACAATCGCGGCGGTGATGGAAAGAATGTATACAGAGGCGGCGGCGATGTCCTTCGCACGCTTGGCCAGCGGATGGAGCTCCTGGGTCACCAGGTCGACGATAGACTCCATAGCGGTGTTGCACAGCTCCCCGTGAATCACCAGGCCACAACAGATGATAATCGTGGCCCACTCGGCAATGTCGAGGCCCACGATACAGCCGGCAATGACGGTGCACACGCCCGCCACGAGCATGACCTTAATGTTGCGCTCGGTCTTGACGGCGGTGACGAAGCCCTCCATGGCGTAGGAAAACGACTTTAAGAAGGACGGATGGTCCTTGTTCGATCCGGGAATCATAGACGGCTCCTAGTCGTGGGCGTGGTTGGTGATGGGGCCGACGTGGACTAGCTTGGGGTCCTCGCCGCGCTCGAGCGCCAGATCGCGCAGGATGGCGTCCTCGCGGGCCTCCATGACCTCGGCCTCGTCGTCCTTGATGTGGTCATAGCCCAGCAGGTGCAGCATGCCGTGTACGAGCATCAGACGACACTCGTCAGCGGGGCTATTGCCAAAACCGGGGGCCTGACGGGCAATAACCTGCGGGGCCAAGATGATATCGCCGAGCTCGAGCGTCTCGTCGGCGGGAATATCCTCGTCAAAGGCCGAGTCGCATTCAAACGAGAGCACATCGGTGGTGCGGTCGATACCGCGCCACTCGTGGTTGAGCTCGTGCATCTCGTCCTCGTCGACATACGAAAGGGAAATCTCGACTTCACGCTCAACGCCCTCGGCGGCAAGCACAACCTCGCAGATGTGCTCCACCTCCTGCGCGTCGAGCAGCGTATCGAGCTCGGCATCGTTGCTGATCAATACACTCAACGGGACTCCTTTCGGTCACGTACGCGCTTCTCGCGCACATCATCATAAGTATCGTATGCCTCGACGATACGTCCCACCAAGGCATGGCGCACCACGTCGGCACGCTCGAGGTGCGAAAATGCGACATCATCGACACGGCCCAAAATCTTCTCGACATCCGCCAAGCCACCACGACGACCCACCAGGTCACGCTGGCTCAGGTCGCCGGTAATCACGAACTTGGAGTTGAAGCCCAGGCGCGTCAGGAACATCTTCATCTGCTCGGGCGTGGTATTTTGCGCCTCGTCGAGCACCACGAAGGCATCGCTCAACGTGCGGCCGCGCATGTAGGCAAGCGGGGCAATCTCGATCACGCCGCGCTCCATAAGCTCATCGGTGCGCTCGCGATCCATCATGTCAAAAAGGGCGTCGTAAAGCGGACGCATGTAGGGATCGATCTTTTCCTCGAGGGTGCCGGGCAAAAAGCCCAGATTCTCCCCCGCCTCGACAACCGGACGCGTCAAGATCAGACGTCCCACCTCGTGACGCTTGAGCGCGGCAACGGCGAGCGCCATAGCCAGATAGGTCTTACCGGTACCGGCAGGACCCAAGCCAAACGTGATGGTATGCGAGCGGATGGCATCCACATAGCGCTTTTGCCCGAGCGTCTTGGGGCGAATGACGCGGCCGCGATACGAAAGCAGCACGTCATCGCGAAGCGACGTAGCCTCGTGCTCACCGTCGCGCAGAACGGCCAGACAGCGCGAGACATCGTCGGCAGACAGCGTGCGCCCGGCGGCCGCCTCGCGAAAAGCGTGCTCGAAAAAGCGCGCCACGAGTTCGACCTCGTCCGGGTCGCCGCTCACGGAGATGCTATCGCCACGGGCGACCACATGAGCGCGAACCAAGCTCTCGAGCGCACGAAGGACGCCGTCGCCGGCGCCCAAAACGCGCGAGGGATCAATCCCCTCGGGAACGGTAAGTCTAATCTTCGAGGCTTCCATGAACCTCCCTGCGTGCATGGACCAAGCCGGAATCATCGACTCCGATGATAGCAACATCGAGCAGGCACGGGGCTGTAAGTCCACAGGTATCGTCAAGACGGGCATGATGGAACGAGCCGAGCGTCAGGTTGTCGCCATACTCGAGCACGGCACGCTCGACCGTGCCCACGCGACGGCGAGCGTCGGCAATAGCAAGCTCCTGTGCAGCGGCCCGCATACGGCGGCTGCGCTCGGCCATAACCTCGGGCGGAACCTGGTCGGGCATGTCGGCAGCAAGGGTACCGGGACGCTTGCTGTAACGGAACACGTGCATACGCGAGAAACCCACACGGCGGCACAGCGCCAGCGACTCCTCGAATTCCTCGTCCGTCTCACCAGGAAAACCGACGATGACATCGCACGAAAGGGACGCCTGGGGCAAGTTGGCGCGAATCATACGCACCGTGTCCTCAAAGGCCTCCGCACTATAGGGACGGCCCATGCGATGCAGGGTCGCCGTGCAGCCGGACTGCACGGGCAGGTGCAAAAACGGGGCGATACGCTGCGGGTAGCGCGCCATAACCTTAAGCAGGCGCTCAGAGATATCCATGGGCTCGACCGAGGAAATGCGCACATGCGGAATAGACGTGCGCTCCATGATGACCTCGAGCAGCTCATCGATTTCGACGTGCTCGTCGGTCGCGCTCTTGCCATCGTAGGCACCCAGGTTCACACCGGTCAGCACCACCTCGGGCACGCCGGCCTCCTGGGCCTCGCGAACTTGCTCGAGCACGGACTCGACGGGCACGGAGCGCTCGGGGCCGCGTGCCTTCCACACAATGCAATAGGTGCAGCGATGGTTGCAGCCGTCCTGAATCTTCACGCCCAGGCGAGAGCGACCGAGCGCATCGACCACCTCGCCATCGCTGCAGGCGGGAACGCTATCGGATTCGACACCCAGCACCTCGCAGACGCGCTCGGCGACGTCAATCTTGGACGGCTCGGCGATCACGCGATCGGAGAGCTCCAGCAACTCCTCGGGATGCAGGTTGACGACACAGCCGGTTACGACCACGTAAGGCTCGCCCGGATAGGCCAGCGCATGACGGACGGCCTTACGGGTCTTGGCCTCGGCCTCGCCCGTAACGGCACAGGTGTTAATGACAATCAGATCGGCATCCTGGGGCTCGACAATAGCAAAGCCCAGGCGCATAAGATCGGCAGTGATACGGTCAGACTCAACCCGGTTGACACGGCAGCCGAGGTTGACGACGGAAATATGGGGTGCGAGCACGCGGGCTCCTTAATCGAGGATATCGTCGAGGGCACTCTTGATACGGTCGGTCACCGACTTCTTACCGGAAGTGACGTCATCGCCCATCTCATCGGCAAAAGCACGGAGCAGCTCGCGTTGCTTATTGGAAAGATTGGTGGGAACGACCACGCGCAGCTGCACGATCAGGCGGCCACGCGAACCGCCACCGCCAATGCGCGGCATGCCGTAATTATTGACGCTCACGGTGTCGCCGTACTGGGCGCCGGCGGGAACCGTCACCTTAACGACCTCGTCGGGCATAATGCCCTCGACCTCGATCTCGCAGCCGAGCGCAGCCTGCGCAATCGAGATATCGCTCACCAGGTACAGGTCGTCACCGTTGCGCTTAAAGCGCTCATGGTCGGCAACACGCACGTTGACAATCAGGTCGCCCGAGGGCTCGCCGCGAAGGCCGGCCTCGCCAAAGCCGCTCACACGCAGCTGGCGACCGGTCGAAACGCCGGCGGGAATATCGATGTCGATCTTTTCGTGCGAAGGCGTGCGGCCCTGACCGTCGCAGGTCTCACAGGGATGGTCGATAACCGTGCCCTCGCCATGGCAGTCGGGGCAAGGCGAGGAAGACTGAACCTGGCCCAGGAACGAACGCTGAACCGTCGTGACGTAGCCCGTACCGTGGCAGCGGCCGCACTGCTTTTCCTGTGCGCCCTCTGCCCTACCGGTGCCATTACAGTCCTCGCAAGGAGCAAGGCGGTCATAGCTGATCGTCTTTTTGCAGCCGAGCGCCGCCTCCTCAAGGGTCACCGAAAGCGAGATGGCCATGTCACGTCCGCGACGACGCTCACGACGGCTGCGGGCGCCACCGCCGGCACCGCCGCCAAAGAACGACGAGAACAAGTCGTCCATGCCCATGCCACCAAAGATATCGTTGATATCGACGTAGCCCGAACCACCAGGGCCGTCGGCGGTGCCGTAACGGTCATAGTTAGCACGCTTCTGCTCATCGGAAAGGACAGAATAGGCCTCGTTAAGCTCTTTGAACTTGGCCTCGGCCTCGGGGTCGTCCGAAACATCCGGGTGTACCGTACGGGCTTTCTTTAGAAACGCGCGCTTAATGGTCCGCGCGTCGGCATCCTTGTCGACGCCAAGTACCTCGTAGTAATCCCTATTTTCCGACACGACCGAATCCTTCCGACTTTCAATATTGTCACAGTGCGTCCTATACCCATGCAGGGCCGACCGCAAACAGAGGGTTTGATGTTATTGCATCCCGTAGGGCGAAAGCATCGCGCGCTGCGAGCAGCTCGCAAACCACACCGACACGAGCGCGAACATGAAGCCGTTGGCAAAACCGTTGGCAAACTGCATCGCGCCACGCTTCCACCACAGTAGGCTACGGTGAAGAATCCCGTCTGAGAGCACCATGAGCAGACCCATGGCAAACGGGACAAAACACATCACGGCAAAGGCCGAGAACACGCCCGAGATGGCCGACAGCACCAAAAACGGCGCCACGATGCCCATCAGGTAAAAGCCGGTACGGGCTTTACCCTCCAGGCGCTCGGCCTCAACATGGGCGCGACCGACCAGGTCACCACCCGTGGCTCCATTGGTACCGGCGTGGCCCATGCCGCTAATGCGAACCTCGTCGCCGTCGTGCGTGCCGGCAGGAAACTCAATCGTTTGCTCGGAGGTCACGCGGGTACGACCGCTGCCGCCGCAATCGGGGCACGGATCGGCTACGACCTTGCCCGAGCCGCCGCACTCGGGACAAACTGACTGAAACGTGCCGGCACCAAACAGAAAGGACAGGTCCACATCGATATGGCCGCGTCCGCCGCAGCTTGGGCAGGTATGGGCATGCTCGGAGGAGACAGAGCCCGAGCCGCCGCAATGTCCGCACGTATCGAATCGCGTGTAGCGAACGGTTTTGCGGGCACCGCCCTTGGCCTCCTTGGCATCGAGCTTGATGTCAACGACCACGTTGGCACCGCTTTCGGGATTGTAGGCTGCCCGCCCGCGCCGCGGCTGGCCCCAAGCGCCGCCAAAGGGAAAACCGCCCTCAAAGGGATTGCCATAGGCAGCGCCGCCGGCATAGCCGCCACCGTAGGGCGAGGCCGAAGGTGCACCGGCAAAGGGATTACCCGAGCGCATGGCGTCATAGCGTGCGCGCTTCTGCTCGTCCGAAAGCACAGCGTAGGCCTCGGAAACCTCTTTGAACTTTTCCTCGGCATCCGGCTCTTTGTTGACGTCCGGATGGAGCTTGCGAGCCTTTTGCTGGAAGGCCTTCTGTATATCACGCGAGGTAGCGTCCTTGGAGACACCCAGAATCTCGTAATAATCTTTTTCGTTCATCGTCGCCATGCGCGGCAACCTCCTGCTCACAGCAGCGTATATATTCCGGTAATTCTACCCGAGCGGCCTAAGCTAGATCCCAAAACAGCTCGAACAGAACATTTCCATCGAGCCAGCCCAGGTGTGTCGGCGCCAGACGAGCTCGAACATGGCCCGCGACGACATCTGCCGAAGTGAAGGGTCCCTCATGGACTCCGAGCGTCTCGGGCACCCAAGTGGCAAGACCCAATTCGAGCGCGCGATCGCAAGCAGCTGTCAGCTCATCGGCCGGGATGACACGAGCCACGCGAACCAACAGGTCGGACGCAACACCGCGCGTCATGCGACAAGCGAGCATCAGGTCTTCGGCCGCAGCCTCGCGCTGCGACAGATATTCGGCCTCGAACGTCGTCGCGTCGTCGTCACGTTGCACCAGACGCACGCGGTACGCATCGCCTCGAGAAGACGCGCCGGGGAACAAACCTGCAAGACGGTCGAAATCCTCGGCGTCGAGCATGCCCGCGGCAGAACGACCCAGGCCCAGGTAGCCCCGTCCGGTCCAGTAGGCAATGTTATGGGCGCACTCATGGCCGTCGAGTGCGTAGCTCGCCACCTCATACGGGTGATAGCCGGCGGCACCCAGGAGCTCGCGTGCCACGTCCATGCAGGCGGCCTGAAAATCCTCATCAGGCTCGAGCGACTCGTCGCGGCACGCCATGCGATAAAGGGGCGTCCCCTCCTCGAGCGTGAGCGGGTAGACCGACACATGATGCGGAGCCGCCGCCAGCACGCCATCGAGCGTGCGCTTCCAACTCGCTGCGGTCTGCACGGGAAGTCCGCACATGAGGTCGCACGACACATCGAGGCCAGCGTCCTTCACCGTCGCGATGGCGGCGAGCGCCCGATCGGCATCGTGAATACGGCCGATGGCAGTAAGTTCGGTGTTATCGAGCGTTTGCACGCCCAGAGAGACGCGTGTGACACCAACCTTGACAAGTGCAGTAGCGAGCTCGGCGGTCAGCGACTCGGGATTGGCCTCGCAGGTAAACTCAACGGGGGCGCACCACGCACGAATACGCCGCGCCAGCTCCACCAGGCGCTCCCCCGCCAGCGACGGCGTACCGCCGCCAACATAGACGGTGCGGATCTGGTCGAGGGCCCCAGCCTTACCAAAAGCATCGAGGCGCGCGTACAACTGCTCAAAATAGGAATCGAGCGCAGCGGTCAGATCGCACGGAGCAAAACTGCGCGAATCAAAGTCGCAGTAGCGGCACTTTTGGGCACAGAACGGCACGTGCGCATACAGCGCGGTAACGGCCACCCTTAAGCCTCCAGCGGATGAGGTGGCACCGATTCGCCGGCGGCAAGGGCAGCCTCGCAGGCCACCACATCGCGCTCGATCTCATCGACCAGCGCCATAAACTCCTCGTATGTGGAACAGCGCACCACATGGGCACGCCAAGCGGCAGCATGGGGCATGCCTTTTAAGTACCAGCTTGCGTACGTGCGGGCACGCGACATGAGCGGCAGGAGCTCATGCGTCAGCGTTAGGTGCTCACGCAGGGCGTCCAGGCGCTCGACGGAGCTGCGAACCGGCACCGGTATGCCATCGAGCGCAAGGGCGCGAGCATCGCCAAACACCCACGGGTTCCCGTAGATACCGCGCGCGATAAACACCGCGCTGGCGCCCGAGTTGCGCAGATGCTCCGCGGCATCCTCGGCGGTAAACACGTCGCCCGAACCGATCACGGGAATCTCAACGGCGTCGGCAACCTCATCGACGACCGACCAATCGGCCTGGCCCGTATAGAGCTGCGTGGCGCAGCGGCCATGCACCGCCACCGCGGCGGCACCGGCGCCTTCGAGCATCTGGGCAAACGTCGCGGCATTACGGTCCTCGGCATAAAAACCCTTGCGGATCTTTACGGTCACGGGCACATGCGCCGCGCCCACCGCCGCCTCGACGATCTTCTCGGCCAAATCGGGCGTGCGCATAAGGGCAGAGCCCTCGCCCTTGGTGACAACCTTTCGGGCAGGACAGGCCATGTTGATATCGATGAGCGACAGGCGATCGCCCACACGCTCCTCGACGGCGGCGACGGCGCTCGCAAACTGATCGGGCTTGGAGCCAAAGAGCTGCACGCAAATCTGCTGCTCCTCGTCGGCCGGTAGCACCAGGCGCCAGGTCTTGTTGCTGGCATAGGCAAGGCCCGCCACGCTCACCATCTCGCTGTAGGCAAGGTTGGCACCGCGGCGGCGGCACATGATGCGGTAGGCAGGGTCGGTCACGCCCGCCATGGGAGCCATAAGGAACGGCTGCTCGGCATAGGCGCCCAGCAGCCGCTTGCTGTATTCGGAAAGCGCCATAGACCTACTCGTCCACCTTGAGGATCGCCATAAAGGCCTCCTGCGGGACCTCGACCGAGCCGATGGCCTTCATGCGCTTCTTGCCCTCTTTCTGCTTCTCGAGCAGCTTGCGCTTACGCGAGATATCGCCGCCGTAACACTTGGCCAAAACGTCCTTACGGCGCGCCTTAACGGTGGAGCGGGCAATGATCTTGTTGCCGATGGCACCCTGGATGGGCACCTCGAACAGCTGACGCGGAATAATCTCCTTGAGCTTGTCGCATAGGCCGCGGGCAAGACCGTAGGCCTTGTCCTTGTGGACGATAAACGACAGCGCGTCCACCTCGTCGCCCGAAAGCAGGATATCGAGCTTAACGAGCTCGGAGGGACGATACTCGTTGAACTCGTAGTCGAGCGAGGCATACCCCTTGGTGCGACTCTTGAGCTGGTCAAAGAAGTCCAAGATGAGCTCGGCAAGCGGCATATCGAAGCGCATCTCAACCGACTTGCTCGTGAGATGGATCATGTCGGTAGTAATGCCGCGGTGCTCGATGGCGAGCTGCATGACGGCACCCGTATACTCGGGCGGGCAGATAATCTTGGCCTTGAGGTAGGGTTCCTCGATACGCTCGATGCGCGTGGCCTCGGGAAGGTCCTGCGGGCTGCGGACATCGATCATTTCGCCATCGGTCTTGTACACGTGATAATCGACCGAAGGGCTCGTGGCAATGAGGTCCAAGTTGAACTCACGCTCGAGGCGCTCCTTAACGACCTCCATGTGCAGCAGGCCTAAAAAGCCCACGCGGAAGCCGAAGCCCAGCGCGTGCGACTTCTCCGGCTCCCAAGCCAGCGCCGGGTCGTTGAGCGACAGCTTCTCGAGCGCCTCCTTCAGAGGCTCGTACTGGTCGCCGTCGAGGGGGAACAGGCCCGTGTACACCATGGGCTTGGCGTCGCGGTATCCCGGCAGCGGCTCATCCACGCCGCCGCGCACGGCGGTGATGGTATCGCCCACCTTCACCTGGCGCACGTCCTTCAGGCCGGTGACCAGGTAGCCCACCTCGCCCACCGACAGCTCCGGCAGCGGCGTCTCGGCCGGGCGGCGTGCTCCCACCTCTTCCACCATCAC
>URGY01000049.1 GCA_900547505.1 uncultured Collinsella sp. | reverse complement strand
GTCCATCCTCGCAGTATCCGGTTCTCAAGGTGCACGCCCCGCGGCTGATCCGGTTGCACCGGGCCGCGCGGCAAGGAGATATATTGCCAGACCGCGAAGCCCTGTGGGACGTCAATTCCACTCTTCACAAGTCCTACACAATACATTGCTTCCTATATAAGTCATAGAAAGGCTGGTGCAGAAATACTGCACGTATCAGATGATGACCCTTCGGTTAAGAGATATATAAAGATCGGTCACCTGTAAGTGTCTATCTACCCGCGCTTTTGCTATATAAACCAGCGCTTCAGATAAAAAGAGGGAGCGCCGCGCACAACGCGACACTCCCCTAGCGATTCAAGAGAATCTATTAGGCCTCGAGAGCCTTCTTGGCGATGGTAGCCAGCTCGTTGAAGGACTCGATGTCCTCGTAAGCCATCTGAGCCAGGACCTTGCGGTCGAGCTCGATGCCGGCAACCTTCAGGCCGTGCATGAACTGAGAGTAAGAGATGTCGTTCAGGCGAGCAGCAGCGTTGATACGGGTGATCCAGAGAGAACGGATCTCGCGCTTCTTGTTGCGGCGATCACGATACTGATACTGCAGGGAGTGCTGGACCTGCTCTTTAGCATGCTTGTAAGTACGCGAAGCGGCACCGTAGTAACCCTTCGCACGATGCATAACGGTACGGCGCTTCTTCTTGGCGGCAACAGCGCGCTTAATACGTGCCATGTTCTATCAACTCCTAGACGGTAAAACGAAAAACGGGAACGCGAACTTAGGCGAGACGCGACTTGATGACCTTGCGGTCGGCAGCGGCGATCTCGGTCTCCTGACGGAAGCCACGCTTACGCTTGGTGGACTTCTTGCTCAGGATGTGGCTCTTGAAAGCCTTGGCGCGCATAAGCTTGCCGGTACCAGTCTTGCGGAAACGCTTCTTGGTGCCGCTGTGGGACTTCATCTTAGGCATGAAATACTCCTTAATCGGTTACAGAACACTAGTTACTTGGTATCGCTTGCCGCTTTATCCTCATCGAAGGCGCCCTTAATCGGGGCGAGCAGCATAAGCATGTTACGGCCTTCCATCTTAGGCTTGGACTCGACCGTAGCGTAAGGCTTGAGATCCTCGGCGAGACGCTCGAGAACGTTAAGGCCCTGCTCCGGGTGAGCCATCTCACGGCCGCGGAACATGATGGTGATCTTAACGCGTGCGCCCTTCTTGAGGAAACGCAGAACATGGCCCTTCTTGGTCTCGTAGTCGCCAACGTCGATCTTGGGTCGGAACTTCATTTCCTTGACCTCGACCTTGGACTGGTTCTTACGAGCAGCCTTGGCCTTCATGGCCTGCTGGTACTTGAACTTACCGTAGTCCATGACCTTGCAGACCGGCGGCTCCGCGTTGGGAGCGATCTCGACTAGGTCGAGACCCTGATCGTCGGCGACGCGCTGGGCATCGCGGATGGCGAACAGGCCGAGCTGAGAGCCATCGACGCCAATCAAACGGCACGAAGATGCAGTGATCTCGTCGTTGATGCGGGTGTCATCAGACTTAGCTATTTTCCCTACCTCCATTCATAAAAAAATAACCCGGCGCTTCTCAGCAACCAGGTCGTACACATAGAGTTCCTCGATTTGAGGAAGGGAATCTAAGTTGTATGACCAGTCAGCTGCTCATTGGCGCCAAAAGGTGGGAACCCTCGGGTTCCTCTTTAGGGCATTGCGGGAACAACGCCTTGCGAATAATAACACGTACAGCGCGTTATCACATTACGTACACGAAAAAGGGGGCCGCAACCCCCTTGAACGCTCACTTGCATGTATGGTGCCCGAGGCGAGACTCGAACTCGCACGTTGTTGCCAACGGTGGATTTTGAGTCCACTGCGTCTGCCAATTCCGCCACTCGGGCACGTAATGCGTGAGTTAGTTTATCACAGCTTTCTACCGATTAGTCCGAAAATGGAACTTCGAGCATTTCGATGAGTTCGACTGTGCGGAGCATCTCGCGCTGACGGCATCCGCGACCGTCGACCGAAGCCTCACCCATCTGGTTATCGTAAGGGTCCTCGCGCATGCCGTCGAAAGAGGGCTCAAACTCTGCCTGGAATCGATTGTTGGCCACCATACGCCACGGGTCGAGATTGCCAAAGTAGTGACGGCGGCGCCACTCCTCCCCCATCCTGCGAGCAGAAGATCCAAATGACACGTCGGCGTTGAGCCAACCGGTCTGCGGCGTATAGAACTCTGCCCAGTCGTGCGACCCCACCGAATCGGGCGCAACGTACAGGCCGCTCTGCCAACGGGCAGGCACGCCCGCGATACGGCACATGGTGATAAACGTGAGCGCCATAACTCCGCAATCGCCGCGGAGCGAATGCGCGCAGTCATCGGCAATAGATCCCAAAAGCAAGTACGGCGGCTGATAGCGATAGTCGATATACTGCGTCAGGTAATCATAGATAGCACGGGCGCAATCGAGCGGATCCTCGAGTCCGTCAACAACACCGGCCGTCAGCTGCTGCAGATACGGCGTGAATGCAATGTGCGGACGGTCCTCAGAAATATCTTCGGGCAACGGCGCGTCCATACACGGATGCGACGGAAGCGCACCCCCATAAATATCGCGATAAGCGGCATTGATTTGATAGCGATAAGTCACCGAGAATGAGCGCTCACTCGAAGAAGACCACGAGGCGGTACGCGCCGAAGCGTTCGCGGGAGCAACAGCACCCTCCGGCGTCATGTCGAGAATCTCGACCTGAGACTGTTGGCGGCAGGTGGCGGCTACGGGAAGCCAAGCGCGAACGGTCTCCCCCTCTAGAGCGCCGGGGACAGACAAGGACGCCTTAAGCGTAATAACGCGAGTCAATCCGTTTTGTGACTCCATCTCCTTGAGCATCTCGTTGCGCAGTGCAATTCCGTCCGTAGGATCGGGACGCATGCCGGGAACCTCTTTGGGATATACGCGAAGCGAAGCGAGGAAGTTGTCGAGAACGAACAGCTCGCCATCGATAAAGCGCCAGTCAATACGCTTACGGTCAATCAGATCGTCAAACTGCTCCTCGGTAAACCCAGGCCACTCCTCGCGGATCATCGCAATAGCTCGATCGCGCGACACCGAAAAATGAAGCGGCGTCTCGATCATGCGATACCGCTCGGCGCGAACGCAGGCAGCCAGCGAAGGCTCAGGGTTCTGCTCCAAAAGGCGATCGCAGGCGGCAACAGCCTGCGTCAAATACCCGGCATCCTTAAGACGAAGAATCTCAGGCGGTAGCCCAATATCGAGATGGCGAAAGTCATCGCAGCAAACATCAACAGAGCAACCAACAGGACCCTCGTCAACAACCTTCCCATCCGAAGGCAGCACATTAATAACAGCCATACCAAAACTCCAAGTCACTAGAACGCTTGAAGCCCATTGTAGCGAGATAAAAAGAAAGCCCCAACAAGGGAGCCATCAACACCGCCGAACGGTAGTCAAAAAAATGAATTCAGCCCAGTAACCCTGCGGCGTTAAACGAAGGAAGCCTCGTCCCCCGGAACTGTTTCCTTGGCGCGACTTCTGGCGAAGCCAGGTGAGCGCAAAGGAAACAGTGTAGGGGGACGGGGCTTCCGACGGGAAGTTTAGCGACGCTTACGCCTTGTTGACGGAGCCAAACTCCTCCATGAGCTCCTTGGTGCGGGCAACGATGTTGTCGCGACCAGGCTTGAGGAGCTTGCGGGGGTCAAAGCCCTTGCCCTGCTGATCCTTGCCAGCCTCGATGTACTCGCGAACGCCCTTGGCAAAGACGAGCTGCAGATCGGTGTTGACGTTGATCTTGGAGATACCCAGGGAGATGGCCTTCTTGATCTGATCCTCGGGGATGCCGGTGCCACCGTGCAGGACGAGGGGCAGGTCGCCGGTCTGAGCCTTGATCTCGCCCAGGCGCTCGAAGGAAAGGCCAGCCCAGTCGGCAGGGTACACGCCGTGGATGTTGCCGATACCGCAGGCGAGGAAGTCGACGCCCAGGTCAGCAATCTGCTTGCACTCAGCAGGATCAGCGAGCTCGCCGCTGGAGGTCACGCCGTCCTCGGTGCCGCCGATGCCGCCGACCTCGGCCTCGATGGACATGCCCTTGGAGTGGGCAAGCTCAACGAGCTCCTTGGTGCGGTCGAGGTTAAGCTGGAAGGTCTCCTCGTGAGAGCCGTCATACATGATGGACGTGAAGCCGGCCTCGATGCACTTGAAGCAGTCCTCGTAAGAACCATGATCGAGGTGAAGGGCGACGGGAACGGTAACGCCCGTGGCCTCGACGGCAGCCTTGACCATGTCGGCGCAGACCTTGAAACCGCCCATCCACTTAGCGGCACCAGCGGTGCACTGAAGGATCAGCGGAGACTTGGCCTCCTCGGCGGCCTGGAGAATAGCCAGGGTCCACTCGAGGTTGTTGGTGTTGAAGGCACCGAGACCGTACTTGCCGGCCTCGGCCTTCTTGAGCATGTCTGCTGCGTTGACGAGCATAAAAGAAACCTCCTGTAAGGTTGCTCCGATAACGCCTGAGATTTTACCACGACATACCCGAGCATAAACGTTCGTTTGTTCACGAATACCATCCGATTGGACAAATTTTGACCGTTTGCCCCACAGAATCGACCCACTGGGGAAAATAGCTTGACGATTGAGCGGTCTTCGTGGTTCGAAAGACGGCTTCGAGCCTACATCTGCATAAACGGGTTCTGCATAAGTTCGCGCGCCATCGTGGTCGAATCGCCATGGCCCGTCAAGCAAACGGTATCGGGCGGAAGCGTCTTGGCAAGTTTGGAGAGCGAGCGCATAATCGCCGCCTCGTCACCGCCGGAAAGATCGGTACGACCGTGGCTGCCCGGGAAAAGCGTGTCGCCCACAAAGGCGATGTTCCCCTGCTCGGTCGCGGCGAACAGGACGATGCCGCCCGGCGTATGCCCCGGCGTCTCGATCACCTGCAGGCAGACGTCGCCCACCTCGATTGTATCGCCCTCGGCAAGCAAACGCGTCGGCTCACCCGGATCGGGCGTCTCGATACCCCACATGAGCGCTGCTCCTCGATATTTGCGCGAGGTACCGTCACGTCCTTAGCGCACAACTCATATAGTGCACTGTCGCCAACGACAGCTCGAACCCCGGCAACCCCGCCAACATGGTCAGCATGACCGTGCGTGCAGACAGAGCCGAGTACGCGCACCTCGGGATGCGCGGTGCGGATATGCTCCACAAGACGCTCGCCCTCCCACGCCGGATCGACGATTAAGCACTCGTCATTCGAAATCACGGCGTAACTGTTGGTCTGAATCGGGCCGTTGACGAGCGCCTCAATCGAAGCCGCACCTCGGGGTGTCAGGTCCAAAGTCATATCGTCCATGCGCATGCCCTCCTTCTAAAATACGTTCGAGGCACCAAACGATGCCTCGAACGTAACCAATATCTATGATGCTGAGAGGCTCTCGCACCTACACACGGCGCTTGAGTTGCGCTCCGCCCTCGCCGGGCATAAGACGGCGAGCGTCGTAGACCGAATCGACACTGCTGATGGAAGCCAGCAGCGGATCCAGGCCGCTCGCATCCGAAATCTCGACCATAAAGCGCAGGGTCGCAATACCCTCGCGGTTGGTCGACGTGGCGGCGGAAAGGATATTGCCGCCTGCATCGCCAATGGCAATGGTGACGTCCTTGAGCAGGCCCATGCGGTCCAGGCACGCGACCGCGATCTCGACCTGGAAGAGAGTGTCGGCAGCACCATCCCACTCTACGTCAATCATGCGCTCGGGGTGCTCCATGAGGCCCTTGACGTTGGGGCAGTTGGCGCGATGCACTGAGACACCTCGGCCACGCGTGATGAAGCCGACGATATCGTCGCCCGTCACGGGGTTGCAGCAATGAGCCAGACGGACCAGCAGGCCACTGTTGCTCTCGCCCTTAACGATAATGCCGTTACTTGCGCTCTTGCCACGCTTTTGCGGCTTGCGGTTGGAGCCGCGGGCCGGCTGTTTCACGACCTCGGCGATAGCCTCGGCCTTGGTGAGCTGTTCCTCGGGCTTGGGGTCCAAGATTTGCTCGACCTTATTACCCACAGCGCGCGGGGCAACCTTGCCGGCGCCGACGGCGGCAAACAGGTCCTCGAGCTGCTTGAAGTTAAACTGCTCCGCCACGGCGTTGAGCGCACGCGTGGAGCGCGGCGTAGAAATGCCATAGCCACGCTTACGCAGGTCCTTGGCCAGGATATCGCGGCCGGCGGCAGCGTCGTCGTCCTTGGTCGCAGCGGCAAAATAGCGGCGGATCTTTGACTTGGCGGAAGGTGTCTTAACGATCTTGAGCCAATCACGCGACGGCTTGGAACTCTTATTAGTCAGGATCTCGACACGGTCACCCGTCTTAATCTCGTGCGTGAGCGGAGCCACCGCACCGTTGATTTTGGCGCCGACGCAATGGTTTCCCACCTCGGTGTGAACGGCATAGGCAAAGTCGAGCGGCGTGGAGCCGGCACGAAGAGCCATGACCTCGCCTTTGGGCGTGAAGACAAAGATCTCCTGATCGAAGAGGTCGACCTTCAGCGAATGCAGGTATTCCTTGGCGTCGGTGATCTCATCAGACGCAGCCCAATCGAGCGAATGTTTGAGCCAGTTAATCTGGTCGTCCAGACGCTGGGCATCATTGGTCTTAGACGCAGACGATCCGCCCGACTTCTTATAGAGCCAGTGGGCGGCAATACCGTACTCGGCCTGCTCATGCATCTCATAGGTTCGAATCTGAATCTCGAGCGGGCGGGCCGTGGGGCCGATAACCGTCGTATGGAGCGACTGGTAGTTATTGACCTTGGGCATGGCGATATAGTCTTTAAAGCGACCGGGCATGGGGTGCCACAGCGTATGCACTGCGCCGAGCGTGGAGTAGCAATCGCGCACCGAATGGGTAATAACGCGCAGCGCCACCAAATCGTAGATCTCGGAGAATTCCTTGCCCTTGCGCTTCATCTTTTGGTAGATGGACCAATAGTGCTTGGAGCGGCCGTTGATCTGGAAGCCCTCCAGGCCAATGCGGTTGAGCTCGTCGGTGAGCGTCTTGATGGTCTCAGCCAGATAGCGCTCGCGAACCTCGCGCGACTCAGCCACCATGCGCGCGATGCGCTGGTAGGCGTCGGGCTCAAGGTAGAAGAAGGACAGGTCCTCGAGCTCCCATTTAATGGAGCTCATGCCCAGACGGTCGGCCAGAGGCGCATACACGTCCATGGTCTCGCGAGCCTTAAACAGGCGACGGTCCTCACGCAGGGCTGCAAGGGTGCGCATGTTGTGCAGACGGTCGGCAAGTTTAACGATGATGACACGAATGTCCTTGGACATGGCGAGGAACATCTTGCGCAGCGTGAGGGCCTGTTTCTCGTCCATGCTGTCGACTTCGATGTTGGTGAGCTTGGTCACGCCATCGACGAGCTCAGCAACGGTTTCGCCAAACAGGCCGGAAACATCGGCGAGCGAGGTCTCGGTGTCCTCGACGGTATCGTGCAGCAGCGCGGCACACACCACGTCGCAGTCCATCTTGAGGTCTGCCAGAATGATAGCCACCTCGACAGGATGGTTAATGTACATCTCACCCGAGCGCCGCTTTTGGTTGCAATGCTTCTCGGCAGCAAAGCAGTAGGCCTGCTCCACCTTGGAGAAGTCATCCTCATTCATATATTTGAGGCACAGACGCTCCAGCTTGTCGTAGCTGTCCGCCATAATCTCGGGCGGCAGCTCATCGGCATGCTTATAGTGCTCCATCTCCGAAAACGGCTGGAGGGTGGAATCATGGGCGGTACGGGCTGCGGCATCCATCGAGGTCCCCTTCCCCTAGGCCCGCGGTACGATCGGGCGGTTAACTTTGGCTAGCATATCAGAAGCGCACGAATCGAGCGCCCAGCTCCGGAAAGCCGAGAACTCCATGCGCGAGCGCAAGCCCTCCAAATAGCGAATTGACCTGCTCAATTGCACGCGGCCGGGGTTTTCGGCCATCGCGATACGACGAGTGTCGTCAAACCCCGAAACTCGACAGAAACCAAGCTCTTCGAAGATTCCCAGGCCGCTTTCCACCGAACGCTCGTCGACCGGCGTGCGAGCATCGATGGCAAGGCACATCTGCGCGATGTCGATATCGCTTGCGCAGAATGAATCATCCCCGGTCTTGCCGCGGTTGGAGCGCCACATGGTCTGCAGCGCGCGATAGAGTGTGACGAGCTCGTCGCGCTCGGGTGCGTAGCAGTCGAGCAGGCGCTCGTTAATGCGGGCATCGCGCGACGAATAGAGCAGGTGGATCACGGCGGGCTGGCCATCGCGACCGGCACGGCCGCTCATCTGGTTAAACTCAATGCCGCCAAACGGCATGTGATAGAGCACGACATGGCGGATATCGGGCAGGTTGACGCCCTCGCCAAAGGCAGATGTCGAGACGATGCAGCTGAGGCTGCCGTCTCGGAATGCTTCCTCCACGCGACGGCGATCGGAACGCACAAGCCCCGCGTTATAGAACGCGATATGGGTTGCGCAATCGGGCACACGCTTGCGCAACGTCTTGGCGAGCGCCACGGACTGGTCGCGCGAATTGACGTAGATGACGGTCTTTTCCCCCGTCGCCACAATCGACACCAAACGGTTCTCGCGACTTGCAAGATCGCGGTCGTCCTCGAGCCGCAGGTTCTCGCGCACCGTCTCGTCGACCACCGTGCGAGTGATCGGCAACATGCGGGCAAGCTCGGCCACAACCGGAGCCGTCGCAGTGGCCGTCGCAGCCATAACGACCGGGTCGCCCAGGGCTTTGAGGATATCGGGCATGTCGAGATAGGCGCTGCGGTCGCCGCCCTTGGCAAGACCGGCATGATGCGCCTCATCGATAACGACAAAGCCGATGCGGCCCGAACGCGCGAAGCGGTCACGGTGGATAGATAGGAACTCGGGCGTCGTGAGCACGATACCGGTGCGGCCCGAAGCTAGGCCGGCGAACACGTCATCGCGCGCGGCCTCCACGGTCTCGCCGGTAAGCACGCCAACGCCAATGCCAAGCGATGCCATCGTCGACGAGAGGTGATAGGCCTGGTCGGCAACAAGCGCACGCAGCGGATAGACAAAGATGCTCGCACGTCCGCGAAGCACCGCCTCACGCGCGGCATGCACATGGAAGATGAGCGACTTGCCGCGGCCCGTTCCCATAACCGCCAAGACACTCTGGTGATCGGCCAGGGCATCGAGCGCCTCGACCTGCGCGCGATGTGGCTGGTTCGAGCCGATAAAGCTATGGATAAGCGAGCGCGTCAGCTCGGTATAGGAAAGCTGGGCGAGCGTCTCGCGCTTGCGCGACTCCAAGCGCAGGCCGGAATCCGCCGGCTGCACGCCACGACGAAGCTCGCATGCCGGATCGTCGACGCTGGGCAGCGTGGTATCGCGGACCAGAACATCCTTGACCATGAGCTTGGGCTTCACACGACCCTGCCAATGCTCGGCAACGGCCTCGAACACCAAGTCGACAGCGCTATCGCAGTTGATGAGCTTATCGATTTGCGGCACGCGGAACATAATAGCCGGCACACTCGCGGCGCCATCGGTCGCCACAAAGCGCATGTGCTCGCCGGTCTTACCCACCACGGCGCGATCACACATCGTCACGCCCTCGGCAGCCAGCAGCGGCACCTTATTACCCTGGCCAAACGGCTCAAGGCGGGAAATCTGCTCGATGGTCTCGATATTCAATTCGGAAAGGTCGACCGTGGCGGCAACCTCGTCGGTGTCCTCAAAGTCCTCGGCGGGAAGCTCGGACAACACGACGGAAAGGCGACGGCGGAACTCATCGAGCTTGGATGCCTCGATGGTCACACCCACCGCACCGGCATGTCCGCCGCGACGAATCATCAGGTCGGAACAGCGTTCGATGGCGTCAAACAGGTTAACTTTGCCCACCGAGCGACCAGAGCCGCGCGCGATACCGTCCTCGATCGAGAACAGCAGCGCCGGCACGTGGTAGCGGTTGGTCAGACGGCTTGCCACGATGCCCTTGACGCCCTCGTGCCAACCTTCGCCGCCCACGACGATCGCGCGTCCGCCGTCATAGGTCTCCTCGACCTTTGCCATGGCATCGCGCGTGAGCTCCGCCTCGATCTCACGGCGCTGGCGGTTGATTTCCTCGAGCTCAGCCGCCAGTGCGCTTGCTTCGATGGGATCGCGGGCAAGCAGCAGGTCGAGCGCCAGCTTGGGATCAGCCATGCGACCGGCAGCGTTTAAGCGGGGAATGAGCGAGAATGACAGGCCATCCGCCGTAATGCTCGAAAGGTCCGCCTTGGCGAGCGCGGCAAGCGCGATATAGCCCGGGCGAGCGGTTACGCGCATCTGCTGGATGCCCTCGGCAACCAGCGCGCGATTCTCGGGCGTGAGCGGCATCATGTCGGACACGGTGCCCAGCGCCGCGACCTCGATTAGCGAACGCCAATACGACGGCTTGCCCAGACGTTCGCCCAGGACTTGCACCAACTTGAGTGCTGTCTCTTATACACATCTGACGCTG